>CAZPXI010000375.1:0-2888 GCA_964590715.1 uncultured Desulfobulbus sp. | reverse complement strand
CCCTAATCCCTAATCCCTAATCCCTAATCCCTAATCCCTAATCCCTAATCCCTAAATTATAACAGCTCCTCCACCCGCTTCATAGGACAAAAATCACCACACATGGTACAGGCCTTTTTTTCAGACGGCTGTGAGGATTTTCGGTAGGCTCGGGCCTTTTCCGGGTCTATGGAACAATCAAGCTGAGTCTCCCAGTCCATCCCGCCCCTTGCCTTGCTCATGGTATAATCCAGGGTATCCGCGCCGGCCACACCTTTGGCAAGATCTCCGGCATGGGCGGCAATTCTTGAGGCCATGATCCCCTCTTTCACATCTTCGGCAGAGGGCAGGCGGAGATGTTCGGCCGGGGTGACATAGCAGAGAAAATCCGCACCATGCATGGCCGCCACTGCGCCGCCGATGGCGGACGTTATATGGTCGTAGCCGGAACCGATATCGGTCACCAGGGGACCAAGGACGTAAAAAGGTGCATTATGGCAGAGTTTCTTCTGCAGTTTCATGTTCATTTCAACTTCATGCAGGGGCACATGGCCCGGTCCCTCAATCATAACCTGAACGTTCCGTTCCCAGGCCTTCTTGGTCAGTTCGCCAAGAGTGATCAACTCCTGGATCTGGGGTGCATCGGTCGAGTCCTTGATCGCACCGGGCCTGAGTCCGTCACCAAGACTGATACAGACATCCGTTGCCTCACAGATACCCAGCAACCGGTCAAAATGTTCATAAAACGGGTTCTCATTGCCGGTTTTCACCATCCATTCAAAGAGAATAGCCCCGCCCCGGCTGACGATCCCGCACAACCGTTTATTGGCCTTGAGGCTGTGGATACATTTGCGGGTAAAGCCGGCGTGCAGGGTGACAAAATCAATCCCGTTCCCGGCATGAATTTCCACGGTCTCAAACCAGTCGTCAACGGTGATATCCTTGACCGGTTTGCCGGTCCGGGTCAGGGTATCATAAATGGGAACCGTGCCGATCATGACCGGTATCTCCTTAACCAGTCGTTTCCGGAAACCTGCGGTGTCACCGGAAACGCTTAAATCCATAATCGCATCCGCTTTGTACTCAACGGCCATGTGGGCCTTGTTCATTTCCGCATCAAATGAACAGACATCTTTAGAGACCCCAAGATTGACGTTGATCTTGGTCTTCAGGCCGCTGCCGACACCTGCTGCCTTCAGGTTCAGGTGGTTGCGGTTGGCAGGGATGGCAATATGACCTCTGGCAACTTTGTCCATCAGTTCCTGCTGCGATATTTCTTCCCCGGCAAGAACATCTTCCATCTGCGGGGTCAGAATACCTTTTCGTGCTGCATCGATCTGGGTTGTATATTTTTTTGTATTTTTCATCTCTGTTCTCCGACTCTATCTTTAATTTCCTGAACTCGTTGTTCAATATTCTCCGCCCCGATAATTTCAGTCACCAGGCAAACGGTTTTGGCCCCTGCAGCCAGTACTTCCGGCAGATTATTGCGTTTGATCCCACCGATGGCCACAAAGGGAATGTCATAATTTTTGACCACATGTTCAAGATAGTTAAGCCCGACCGCATCACAGACATCCTCCTTGGTCCGGGTGGTGAAGATGGGCCCCACACCGATATAATCCGCCCCGTCTTCTATGGCTTTTTCCGCCTGTTCGGGCGAATGGGTTGAGCAGCCTATCATCATCTGCGGGGCGATTTTTCGCAGGGCCTGCACCGGCAGGTCATCCTGCCCCCGGTGGATACCGTCGGCCCCCACCATCAGGGCAACGTCGGCATAGTCGTTGACAATAAACGGAACCCCTGCATCTGCGGTAATCTTACGGATTTCAAGACACTCGGTATAAATTTCTTTCAGACTTTTACGGCTGAGTTTCTCCCGGTACTGAAGGATGTCAATACCACCATCTACCATCCGGCGGGCCACCTCGATATTGCTCCTGCCAAGGGAAAACGTTTCCCCGAGGATGCCATAGACACCACAGGGCAGGCGACGGACAAAAAGAGACAGAAGCTCAGGTTCCAGAGAATAGGCGGCAAAGCGCAGGGTCTCAATCGTCTTCCCGGCCCTGTGTTCACCTCTGCTTTTAAGTGTTTCCTCCATGGAGCGAAACGCTTCCTGAACTCTTTTACAGTTGGCCAGAACCGTTTCCTTAAGATCCTCCCTGGTGTCCGAGCTGTCGCTAAAGGAGGTAACTACGCCGACATCACCTTCAGCATCTCTTGCCCCTAACAGCTCCTGTTCCGTCCCTTGAAACAGCTCCCGGATTGCGTGCCGTTGTCCACGGAGCTCAGAGGAAATCTTCCGGTTATCAAACGCAAACCGGGCAATGTCTTCCAGAACCCGCAACCCCTCGGCAGCCCGGTTACTGCAGGCATCAAGAATTCGTGCACTACTCATCGCTCCCATCCTCCATATGTCGTAAAACAATTGCCGCCATCATCGCGGCCACCATGGCAATTTTCGGCGGGAACAGGGGAAAATCCCTCTGATCCGAGACAAAGTCACCGACAATACGGCAGTTCCCCATTTTCCTGATCTTCACCCCATCCGTATCCGAACCGGCAATACCGGAGGCGGAAACCACGACCTTCCCGCTTGCAGCAAGCTCTTCAAGGAGCATTTTTTTTAATTTTTTATCATCAAAACCTTCAACAACAACGGCACAGTCGGAAAATAGCTGTACTGCATCTCCCGGCTTGATTCTCCAGTCAACCGTTTCAATACAGATCTCCGGATAGATGCCCCTGAGGTTGCATACAAGACTGTCGGTCTTTTTCGCTCCCACCTGGGACATGGAATAAAACTGACGGTTGAGGTTAGCCGCTTCCACACAGTCAAAATCCACGATTTTGAGTGCCCGCACCCGGGCCTGGGCAAGGTGCCGTGCCACATTTGAGCCAATACC
>CAZPXI010000374.1:0-2891 GCA_964590715.1 uncultured Desulfobulbus sp. | reverse complement strand
ACCGGTCGGGTGAGTGCAAACATTCCGCTCCTGAGAAACAATCTCTGCCCTGTTTCGTTTTATGGTATTGACGAAAAAATGTACATTAATGGTATATTAGAATTTTACGAAACGGGGGAGACACACACCATTTCGCATGCATTCCTTAATAGTTACAGGATATCAGTACAACGTTACCGAACTGCTTTAAATCAGGTGATCAACCTTGATGTAGATATGCTTTCCAGCAGAATTGTACCATTATTGATTAACACAGTGATAAACTATAACAAACGACTCTCACAGCCACGTCAATTCATCACAGAACAGCTGGAACGGGGCCACTATTCTCTCTCTTCTGAAATCAGGGAGGAAATAGTTCAAAATGTTCTTCAAATAATTAAAAATATAGATGAAACCAAGGCGATAGGTGCAGGAATTCCGTTGGAACACTTCAAAGAATACAAAAAAATTATGCAATTATGAAATTATAAACTCTACTGTTTGCAATCCCTCGTGGTGAATTACATTTGCAACGCGTCTTCCTCACAAAGAAATTCCGGCAAAGGAATTATCTTTACCTCAATACCGTGATCCATAAATTCCTCCTTCTCGTCAAATGTCAGAGACTGCGTGAAAATGTCGTATTTCGCCGGTTTGAAAATGTTGCTTTTGCCGTTTAGATCAAGCCGAGCCCCCACAAGCGAGTGGCAGCTTTTAACTTCATCAACTCATCGAGAAGACAAAGAAAATACAAATAGAAGAACAGTTTTTCTTGCATGTTTTTAAAGAAAATTATTGATCCAGATAGCACATTTCAGGTCGTCAGGATTTGTACATCTTCAGGTCGCCCCTGGCATCAAAGGAGATGATTGTTCCTCGGCGGCTAAGGGCTCGCTCAAAAATAACATCGCATTCTGGTTATGGAATCGCTTAGATCAAGACAAACTAGGATTGCCCTCTTTTCCGTTCCATGTGAACCAATGGCATGAAGTCGCATTCAAAACCATTCTTCATAAAAAATATCTGATCCGTCCGTCGCCGCAAGGTCCCATCTTTGAGGTCTATTTTCAGATAAAAAAATACGAAGCTGATATCAGGGATTGACGGATCTCCCGCCTCTGATTAAATTGAATTTTCAGAATTCAATTTGCAAGGAGTGGCGATGATTCGACGTACTCTACAAAAAAACATTATAAAAGCGGCGCACCAGTACCCGGTTATTACAATCACCGGTCCCCGCCAATCCGGCAAAACGACCCTGGCCCGGGCAACGTTTGCCGATTACGACTATGTATCTCTTGAAGACCCGGAAATACGATCCTTTGCCGGAGAGGATCCCCGCGGATTTCTCGGCCAGTTCAAAAACAATGTTGTCCTTGATGAAGTTCAACGAACGCCTGATCTCTTTTCATACATCCAGACCATTGTGGATTCAGAAGATCGACCAGGACGTTTTGTTCTGACCGGATCACAAAACTTTCTTCTGTTGAGTAGTATCAGCCAGAGCCTAGCCGGTCGGTGCGCAATTTTTCATCTTCTGCCCTTCACGCTGGATGAGCTACAGTCGACCTCACCGTTTCCTGTCGTCGAGATCGGTCACGCCCTGCCAGATGGAGGCCATCCTCCTGATGAAGATTTATCAGCAATTCTTTTCAGAGGGTTTTATCCTCGCATTATTGACAAAAAACTGGAACCTCAAGATTGGCTGAGGAATTATTATCAGACATACATTGAGCGGGATGTACGCGATATTGTTAATGTCGGCGACCTGGAATCATTTCGACGTTTCACGGCCCTCTGCGCAGGCCGGTCGGGACAATTACTGAATTACTCTGCGATTGCTTCAGATTGCGGTATCACGCATACCACGGCAAGACGCTGGTTGTCCATACTGGAGGCAAGTTTTCTTATTCTATTGCTTCAACCCCACTATCAAAATTTCAGGAAACGACTTGTTAAAGCACCGAAACTCTACTTTCTCGATCCAGGTCTGCTTTGTCTTCTTCTCCGGATTCATAAAGCTGAGGATCTTTACTTTCATGCGGCCCGGGGCGCTATTTTTGAGTCTTTTGTTATTTCCGAGCTTATCAAACGAAAATATCATAACGCGCTGAATGTTGATTTTTCCTTCTGGCGAGACTCTACCGGTCATGAGGTGGACTGTATTATTGAATATGGTAACAATCTTGTTCCTGTGGAAATAAAATCCGGTTCTACCATCAACCAGGACTACTTCAGCGGCCTTGACTATTGGCTCAATTTGGCCAAAAAGAAAAAAGGTCATCCTTCGGCAATTATATATGGCGGAGATACTACTACAATCCGAAACGATACCCATATTTACAGCTGGTGGAATTTCTAATAAACCAGCATGGTGGACCAAAATCCACAGGTCACAGCCACAACCAGATAAGCGTAAACTTCAGTCATTGTATATTTCTTTTTTCCAGGAGGATATGATGCGTCAGGTTACTATCCATGAAGCGAAAACCCACCTGTCCAGGTTGATCCAGGAAGCACTTGCCGGGGAGGAAATTATTATAGCTAAAAACTGCCGGCCGCTGGTTCGGCTTACAGTTCTTCCTGGGGTCAGACAGCAAAGAAAAATCGGGGGTGCCAAGGGTTAATCGTCCGGATGGATGACAATTATAATGAACAGATTGATGATTTTGTTGATTATATGTGATGGACATTCTACTCGACACCCAAGTAATTCTCTGGTTGATAAGCGGGGACAAGCGCTTAAGCGAGAAAAGCCGCTCTGTTTTTCTCGATCCGGAAAACAATCTCTACTTCAGCATAGCCGGGTATTAGGAAATCGCTATCAAAACAACTATAGGCAAACTGGGGTTGAGGGCATAGCCGTCAAGCTAAGGGGCAATCAACGTGCTTCTGGTGACATCCGCTCC
>CAZPXI010000373.1:0-2933 GCA_964590715.1 uncultured Desulfobulbus sp. | reverse complement strand
AGTGGGTTGCCGGAAAGACCGGTATTGGGTTGTATTTTTTTGCCATAGAGCAGCGGCGCATTGTTCCAGAATTCGATCGTTGCGGCAGGATCGGCAAAGGCCGGATCGATTTTGTACTCGATTTGCACGTTTTTCGTCACCACTTCGGGTAGTTCACCGCGTCTGATCAGCTGCGCGTGCAGGTTTGCTCCCGGCGGCAGCATCATCCAGCTCCGGCTGGCATCGGTCATGGCCTGCATGCCCATGTCGACCCAGGAGAGCAGGACGTACTCGTCTGCTGCCGGGTCAAAGGACGGAACTGTAACCTCGGATACCGGCTGGAGAGCAACGGGTTCGGTCCGGTCCTGCCGACCGTTGAGGCCGAAGGCGATATAGTAGGCCAGGGCCTTGGCCTCCAGCCTGGTTCCGGCAAAGGGCGGCATGTAGGGATGGAAACGGTCAATGGCCCCGATCATGTTCTCCAGCCCCCAGGGCGTGAAGTTTTTCGTCATTGATTTGATGTCGTTTAACGGTCCGCCGATGGAATGGCAGGAGAGACAGAGCAGGTTGTACAGCTCTTTGCCTGAAGCCAGCCGGTTTGCCCTGGTGACCTTTTTTGTCCGGACCCATTTTGCCGTCTGCAGCACCCCCCGTTTTTGGACTGATGGCAGGTCATCTTTAAGGATGGCATTGGAGTACATGTAGTTGTGAATAATGTACGGTCTGCGTCCGCCTTCGCGGATAAATTCAAAACAGCCCATGTAGAGCAGGCCGATTACCACCAGGACAACGGCCGCGCTGCAGCTCATGCAGCGGGGAAGACGAATAGCCATCAGCAGTCCGCCCAGGAACAGAATGGCGGAAATAAAGATAAAACCGCTGATAAAGGGCTGCATCTCCGGCATGAGCTGAAAGATCATGGTCCGGAGTCCCGGCGGCAGGGCTGCCTTGTACCACCAGGTGGAAACGAGCAGAAGGGCAAAGGGAATCAGCAGGTAGAGGGCGCAGTAGCGGACCAGCCGGTGGCGCAGTTCGGGATCTTTGATCCGGGTGGCGGTCAGCAGTCCGAACAGGCCGGCAAAGATCAGGGCAAGAGCGGTGCGGAAAAAGAGTGCCGGCCAGAAGGTAGGATTGAAAAAACCGGACCAGAAGTTGTGATTTTCAATCCACCTGCCCGGGGTGAGCATGAAATCGATGATTCCGTTGATGATAAAGAGCGACATCCAGGCCGCACCGAAATAGATCCAGCCTATGATTATGTGGGTTCGCCGGTCAAGGCGGTCAAAGGTGTAGGCGTAGATAAAGATCGAAATAATTTCAATTAGAAAAAAGACCCATTCCGTAGCCCAGCCGAATACGAAGTTATGAATCAGTATGGAGGTGGCGCCCGGATTGAGCAGGGCGATGATGAACCAGATGCCGACGCCGGTCATGGAACCGGCAACCATGGTCACCAGCAGGAAAAATTTTGCATGCCTGCGGACATATTCAATAATGGCGGGGTTATCTTCCCGATACCCTTTCAGTTCGGTCAGAACCAGAAAGAGACCGCCGCCAACGGCAAAATGCGCGATGTAGACGTGGAAGACGGCTATGAGGACGACCAGCAGGCCGCCGCCGAAGATATCGAGGTTCCAGACCGGGTAATTCATGACTGTACCTCCTTGCTGTCGAAGGCGGCAAAGGTGGTCTTCAGCATCCAGCCGATCAGCGCCAGCCCTGCGGCAAAGAAGACCAGGAAGAGGATAAAGGGTGACCGGTCCGGTTGAACGATGAGCTCCGTGGGAGAGAACCAGGGCCTGAGATAGGATGCCCGCAGGAATTCCCGGACCAGAACCATGAACAGCACAGTGGCCAGCGTCAGCAGGGCCGCAGGCAGGGGGCGATATCGCATGGCGGCGATAACCGCGAGCACGGCGGTTACCAGGGCCATGATCAGAAAAAGCGAAAACAGGCCGCCGACAAGAGTGCTGGGAATGATAAGCCCATCCGGCAGGGAACCGAGAAACCAGAACCCAACCGCAAAGTTGACGATGGTGGCCCCGGCAAACCAGTTGCAGCCGTATTGAATCCACCGTGCACTCTCTTTGTGACCACGGGAGGATTTATAGGTGTAGAACAGGGCAATGGCAAGACCGCCGACCGCAACCGCTGAAGTAACGAAGTGGAGATAGCGGGGGATGATGGTCGGGTCTGCAAGGTTGAGCAGAAAGCCATCCGGGTGCTGGAAATAACGGACCCACGATTCGGGGTGGAGCATCAGGGTCATGGTGTTGCTGAGAAAGAAACCGATACAGAGGAGCGAGACCATGGTGATTCCGGATGTAATCATCCGGCCGGCCCGCATGGTTTTATAGCGATACGAGTAGATATAGGCCGAGTAATAGGCAATGATCAGCAGCAGGACGATGGAGAGCCAGAACACGCCCATGAGCATTGAACCGACATAGAGAAAGTGGCCATACAAAACCTGAGCAAAGAGCAGTGGTGCAATGCCGAGGTTGACGGCCAGGGCAATGACATAGGGAAGTTTTTTTGAAATTTCCCGGGTAACCGGCTGGGAGTCTCCCTCTGAGGAAAAATGGTGGATAAAGGCGATGATGGCCGTCCCCAGCATGGTGTCCATGGCCAGAACGTGCAGGTAAAAGGTCGAAGTCAGGAGGATCTGGAACCAGCCCCAGCCGACGGGGATTTGATCGGGAGTTGGAATGAGAGTGGCCGGATCCATGTAAACCTCCTGGCTGAGGGTGGGGGGGTTACTCCTTTATCTCAATACACTTTTCAGGGCAGAATGCTGCCGCCTGATAAACGTCGTCTGTTACGGCCGGATTGACAGCGACCAGTTCCGCTTTTTCCGATACCGGATCCATGCGGAACACCTGCGGACACATTTCAACGCAGGTGGCACAACCGCTGCAAAGATAGGTGTCGATGATAATCTCGGTCATTTTTTA
>CAZPXI010000372.1:0-2948 GCA_964590715.1 uncultured Desulfobulbus sp. | reverse complement strand
GATAAACGGCACGCCTCTATTGCCGACCCGGCTGAAAAGGATTTTCAGCCGGTCGGCGATCATTGTACTTTCAACATTCTGAGCAACACGTAAAAAAGCTTATTGCTCCATCTCGTTATATAATCGAGATGTTACAAGAAAAACAACGGCAAGCATATCTTTACCACCAGACCGCCTTGCTCATCGTTTTGTGCCTCGATAGTTCCACCATGCATTAAAATGGCCTGTTTGGCAATCGCCAGACCGATACCGGTACCGCCGCTGTCCCGGTCCCGCGATTCCGCCACCCGGAAAAACGGTTTAAAAACCTGATCAAGATCTTTATCCGGTATACCCGGTCCATGGTCCTTAATGGTCAAGACGGCATGATCATCACACCTGAGCAGCTCAATTTCAACTTCGGTTTCCGCCGCAGTATAGCGCAGACCGTTTCGAATAACATTTTCCAGTGCACGGCCAAGCATCTCCGTTGAGCCGGACACTGTAACGTCATCAAGGCCATTTATTACAATTTTCCGATCAAGGCCGACGGCTTCAAATGTGGCATCATTCACGATATTTCTCACCAGTTCCGGTAAACAGACCGGTTCCTTGGGCGCAGTGTCCACATCACTTTCAAGCCTGGTCAGGGTAAGAAGCTGGTCAATCAGTTCATTGAGTCTTTCCGACTCTTTTTCAATCCTCAGTAAATAGTGCTCGGTGTTGTCACTCCGCTGCCGGGCAAGTTCCAACGACAGGTTCATCCTGGTCAGCGGGGATCGCAGCTCATGGGAAATATCCCGCAGCAAACGCTTTTGAGATTGGAGCAGGGACTCGATCTGCTCGACCATGGTATTAAAATCTCTGCTCAACTCAGCAATTTCATCAGCTCTGCGACGGGGAAGAACAACCCGGGCTGAAAAATCACCTTTGGTCATCTGCTGGACAGCCGTGCGCAAATGACGGATCGGCGCAGTCAACGAACGAGCAAGCAGGTAGCAGCCGCAGGCTGCAATACACACAATCACCAGGAGAGGGAGCCCCAGGGGGAAATGAAAGGGCAGTCGATTAAACGGGCGCTGTTCTTCCTTAAGAAAACCGGCAAAAGCAGGCGGCCAGAATATCCTGGCCGTGGTTCCCACCATGACCATCTCCTGCCCCTTGAGGCTAGGTAAAGGCATGGCCACTGTTATTTTGTTTTCAGACACATTGTACTGAATATCATCGGATCTGCGGGCGGCTACAGCAAGATCACCGGCACCCTCAGGCAGGAGGCGGTCTGAAAAAGTACGATTCCCCTCTTTCAACAAAAAAAACTGCTGATCATCCGTTTTTTCAATGGCCCGCAAATAGGAGACCACCTCTTTTTCTCCTCCAATCTCAAGGATCTTTTCTACTGCCGGACCGATGACCGAGAGGGAATGAACAAGGGTTTTATACTGCTGATGCTGCAGCCGATTTTTCAGTTCACCATAGGGGCCGATCTGGGCCCAGTAAGAGATCATGGCGGTGGTGATACTTGCCATCAGGGTAATAAGGAGAAAACTGAGAAAAATCTTACCAAAAAGACTTCGCATGATCACCCTTCCTCTTGAGCCAGGGTGTAGAGATAGCCGACCGATCGAATGGTCTTGATCCGCTCCCGTTCAGCTATCTTGTGTCCCAGTTTCTTGCGCAAGCTGCTGACATGGACATCGATACTTCGATCGAAAATTTCAAGTTCACGGCCCAGAACCTTTTTTGTCAACTCTTCACGGCTCATCACCCGGCCTGCCTTGTTCAACAATTCATATAACAGGGCAAACTCAACCGCGGTGACCTTGATATCTGTTCCCCCTTGCTTCACAGTTCTTGATGCCAGGTCGATGACAATATCATCAAGCTCTATCCGTGACAGGCTTGAGTCGGAAGATTTATCAACCGTCCCGGCCCGACGCCCGATGGCATGAATTCGGGCCACAAGTTCACGGGGATTAAAGGGTTTTGGCAGGTAATCATCCGCCCCCATCTCCAGACCGATGATACGATCAATATCTTCTCCCCTGGCAGTCAACATCAACACCGGCACCCGGGATGTTTTCCTGAGACTGCGCAGGAGCTCAAATCCGGTCATACCGGGCAGCATCACATCTAGTACCACCAGCCAGTGTTCACCGGATAACGCTCGCAGCAGGCCGCGGTGAGGTTCATGTACGGTCTCAACAATAAAGCCTTCCGGCCCTAAGAACTCACTCAGCAACTCGCAGAGTTCCTTGTCGTCATCAATAACTAAAATTTGTTTCATACCATTCAAACTCCGAAAAACCATCTTATCCAGATAGTACCGTACCCTTTATTTTTCTCGCAACAGCTTTACACAACTTTACATAACTTGACCTGCACTTAACAGCAATCCGCACAGAGCTGCGGTACGTTGTCGGCATTCAAAACCGACTCAGTCAAGGGAACTCTTATGAAACTAAAAAAAGCAACTATGCCGGTTACCATCAAAAAGTCATACCTGTTCATCCTGATTAGCGCAGCCTTATCCCTGACAGCCTGTAATGAAGTTGAATTAAACAGCCGGTGGCGGGCAGATCCAATCACCATAGATGGCATCATTACGGACTGGACCGGAGATACGCCCTATTTTGATAAGGATTCCAGAATACGGATTTCCATACTCAACGATAAAGAAAATCTCTATATCCTCCTGTTGACCAGAAGCGAGACAACCAAGAGGGTGTTTCTGCAGGCGGGTTTCACCCTCTGGATTAATAACAGCGGTGATACAGACAAAGAGTTCGGGGTGCAGTTTCCACTCCCCAGGCAAAGACCGGATTTTGGAACTGCTGCAGAGCATAAGCCACAAACCGGTATCCGGAAAATCCCGACAGCCGGACAGTATAATCTGGCAATTGTCGACGGCTCAGGCAGCCGCCGAACCATGCCGATAACTAAAGCCGAGGAAACGGGGATATACGCCCAAA
>CAZPXI010000371.1:0-2950 GCA_964590715.1 uncultured Desulfobulbus sp. | reverse complement strand
TTTTACAGTACCAGAATATAGCCCGCTTCGGATACCCTGGTGAACTATTACGTTTTTCATTGCCTGCCCTTCACCCTTGCTCTTTGTCCCCGGCAAGGGGCCTGTTTCACTTACGCAGTACCACTAAAACGATATATGCCCACCGATACGCACAGGAACACTTCGAAAAATAGCCGGATCTCAAAGTCGGATACCATACAATTCCTGGGCGCCCTGGAACATCTCCAGGAAATACAGGATTCACAACCACCCCGGATACTGATTGTCGATGATGATGAGCCGCACCGGGAAAGTTTGATTACCTTGCTCGGGCTTGTCGGCTACGAGTGCCTTTCGGCCGGCGGCGGCAGCGAGGCTCTGGCCCTTCTGGAAAAGAATCATGTCGATCTGCTGCTGCTGGATCTGCTCATGCCCGGCATGGACGGGCATCTGGTCATGGAGCTTGTCCGCGCCCGCAATCAGGATGCGGCAATCATCGTTATCAGCGGCGACTCGACCTGGGCTGCAGCGACAAAGGCGATGAGAAGAGGGGCGGATAACTTTATCCGCAAGCCCTATGCACCGGATGAGGTGTTTGCCGCCATCAAAAAAAGCCTGCAAAAGCGTGAACAGCGGAAAATCCGGGAACGAAAGATGGTGCGGCAGCGGGTGTCGGAACAGCTGCACCGTTTTATTGTCGATAAGTCTCCTGATTTTATTTATATACTGGACAAGAACGGGTGCTTTCGGTTTGTCAATGAACGGATCAGGCGCTTGCTCGGCTACACCAGGGAAGAGTTGCTCGGCTGTCATTTCAACTCCCTGCTGGTTGACGCAACGGTGACTGAAAAGGTGATTTTCAACACGCCCCGGGATGTACAGAAAACCGTCACCCTGGAGGTACAGTTCAATAAGAAGCCGGGAATGAAATCCGGCAGCAATTTCGATCCCATCACCGTCGAGTTAACCGTTCAGAGCGCCTATTACAGAGATTTCACCAATGGACGTCATGTTTTTCTGGGCACCTATGGTGTGGCCCGGGATATCAGCAGGAGAAAACAGGTAGAATCGCAGATCTGCTATCAGGCCCATCACGACCATCTGACCGGGCTGCCCAACCGCAGCCTGTTTAATGATCGTCTTGCCCTGGCTATCAAGCAGGCCCGGCGCAACAAGGGCAAGATCGCTGTTTTTTTTATCGACCTGGATCATTTCAAAACCATAAACGATACCCTTGGCCACGCCCTGGGTGATCGTGCTCTGGAAGCCATTGCCTCACGGATTGAAAACTGTATCCGGCAGGGAGATACGCTCTCCAGGATCGGCGGCGATGAGTTTGTTCTGCTCATGCCCCAGTTGAAGGTGCTGGAGGATGCGGAAAATCTTGCCCGCAATATTGTTGAGATCCTGCAGGAACCGTTTTGCCTTGGTCACCACGAGGTCGTCATCACCGCCAGTATCGGCATTGCCGTGTGCCCGGATCATGGTCGGGACGCCAATGCCCTGATCAACCACGCCGATCTGGCCATGTACGAGATCAAGGGCCGGGGCAAGAACAACGTCGGCTTTTATTCACCGGAACTCGATAAAGAACATCTGGGCAATCTGTCGTTTGAAACGGAAATGCGCAATGCGCTTGAACGCAATGAGTTCATTATAGAGTATCAGCCGCAGGTGCGCCTGAGTGACGGCTCTATCCGTGGCCTGGAAGCCTTGGTCCGCTGGCAGCATCCGACCCGTGGACGCCTTGCTCCCTGTGATTTTATCGGCAAGGCGGAGGAGAACCAGACTATCCTGCCCCTGGGAAACTGGGTTATTGAGCAGGTGTTGCGCGATGTGCGAAACTGGAGAAAGCAGGGCATTGATCCGCCCGTGGTCGCCATTAATGTTTCCGCCCTGCAGCTCAGGCAGTCAAATTTCACGACCGTTCTGGTCGACCTGCTGAAACGGTATAACATCCCCGGTCATTGTATTGAGCTTGAGATGACGGAAAATGTTATTATGCAGGATGTCAACGACAAGATGCGCTGTTTGAAAAAGGTAACGGATGCGGGAATACGAATCGCCATCGACGATTTCGGGACCGGCTATTCCTCCCTGAGCAACCTGCAGCGGCTGCCGGTCGATACCCTGAAGATGGATCAGTCCTTTGTCGACGGCATCAGCCCGTCCGCCGGTGAAAATTCCATGGTCTCCATCATTATTGCAATGGCCAAGGGGCTTGGGATGGGATTGATTGCCGAGGGCGTGGAAAAACCGCATCAGGCCCAATACCTGGAACAGGCCGGATGCTGCCAGGGGCAGGGTTTTTTGTTCAGCACGCCGCTGAATTTCAGCTCAACCGTACGCTACCTGGAGCAGGCCCCCTGCGGGCCGGTTCAGTAGAGGCTCAACTCAGGCGATCCCCTGCCGGACGAGTTTTTTTAAGCCCTCAATAAATAGCGGGTCATCATTCAGGCCCGGGGTGGATTCCAGGCGCATGCCCAGATTCTTGGCCATGTCCCGGTACAGCATATCAATTTCATACAGGGTCTCGATGTGATCGGAGACAAAAGAGATCGGCACCATGAGGATGTTGCGGCAGCCTTCTGCGGCAAGGGTCTTGAGCATGTCCGGAGTTGACGGTTCCAGCCAGTCCACCGGCCCGCTCCGGCTCTGGTAGCAGAGTTTCCCTTTGACCCCGATCCTTTCTTCCACCGCTCCAATAGTTTCAAGTATCTCCTTGACATAGGGGTCGCCCTCGTCGATAAATTTTTTCGGCAGGCTGTGGGCGCTGTAGACCAGTTGAACATCCTCTCCGTTAAAGCCGGCCAGCCCGGTTTCTATACGTCGGGTCAGACAGGTTATGTAGTCGGGAAGCTGCGGCCAGGAACGGATTTCCTGAACAGGTGGAGAAAAAATTCCCTTTCTGAGAATCTGGTGCAGGTCGGTTATCGAAGAGCCGGTGGTGGCGATCGAGTAATGGGGATAC
>CAZPXI010000370.1:0-2967 GCA_964590715.1 uncultured Desulfobulbus sp. | reverse complement strand
CGGACAGGGTCAGCTTGAGCCGGGTTTCCGGGGCCAGAAAGATGGAGGCGATAATGGAGCTCCGGGTATCAATCCGGCTGTACCAGTAGCGGGTCGGCGGCGCGTCACGGCGGGCATCGATCAGCTGCAATTTGGTCATGTACTGGAGACTGCGTGGCTCCAGCAGGTTGAAGATGGTTGTCTGGCGGCAGTTGAACATCACCAGGTCCGTTTTCATATCCCGGCGCCGCATCTTGACCCGGTAGGCAGGCTTGCCGGTTATTTTTTTATCAATGGCCCAGAGGACCGAGCCGTCACGCGTGGAGAACCGGTATCCCTCCAGAATGACCTTGTCGCGGACATGTTTTTTATCGGCAACGCCCTTGAGGAGAAATCGACCGTTCAAGTCGGTAATAGCATGGTAACGGGCCGGTCCCTGGAAGGCGAGCAGAACGGAATGTTCAGCCGGATGCTCGGCAAACAGATCGCCGTGCAGGAGCAGGCTTGTCCGTCCGGCAACAGTGGAAAAACCGTTTCTGATATAGCCGGGCTCCAGTGAGTCGGTTGTTCGGTCGATTCCCTGGATAAGACGCTCCACCAGCTGCCACTGGCGATCGGCAAACTCCCAGTTGATCCGCTCTGGAGTATCCCAGGGTGTACCCCAGCTGGTACGCAGATCTTCGGTGGTGGCGAGGGTAATACCGGGTAACCCGGCCAGACAGCTGACCTCACCGGCCATCTGCGGCTTATCGGGCAACAGGTCCTGCCAGGGCTGCAGGCGGTTGGGGCGCAGGGTGGAAATAAAGGTCGGCAGGCTCGCGGGGGCATCAGCGGCTGCCTGCAGGAGAACGGAATCCAGGCTGCGGAAGGCTGCGGTTCTGTTGATGATCGGACGCAGGGGATAGAGAAATCCCTGGTGAAAGGCCCCGACTCCCGAGCCATGGCTGGAAAGATGCAGGGAGATCAGGGCCCGCGGTTCAAAGTCGGCCATCATCGAGCGAAACCGTTTGGCACTTTTCAGCATTTTTTCCTGCTGTTTGGTCTCTGCCAGCACGGAACGGTAGCGCTGAATGGCCATGTCGGTCAACGGATCCAGCAGCGCTCTGTCGTTTTCGTCCAAATCATGCAGGTCGGTTCGCCAGCCCAAATGTCTCAGCCGTAATCGTTGTTCGGTTAATTCGTTGATGCGTTCTTCGTTTTTTGGGTCGTTTTTTCGCTCCATGCGGAGCTGCATCAGGGTAGTAGACAGGAAATCGACCCGCATCTTGAGGGGATGGTTGAGGGCCTTCTGCAACAGCACACCGGCATTTTCCGGCAGGGAGTTATCCTTAAACTGCTGCAGTACTTCCAGGGCCGCTTTGCTTTTTTTACGATCGGCTTTCAGGAGTTTTGCCGTTTTGCGCATATCCTTGGAACGGGAACTGATGGCCCATATGGATTCCCGCATCCCGGCCTGACTCATGCTGTGGCCGTTAGAGGCCAGCAAGAGAAAAGGACGGATCGGCGGGGTCTTGTGCAGGGTGTCGGCCAGTGCCAGCAGGCCGGCAATAGACAGGGCCTCATCGGCCCCTGGTGCCCGGCCCTTGATAAAGGAGGTAGAATCGTAAAAGGCTTCAACCACGACGAGCTGGCCTGCCTTCTTCGGGTCAGTGCCGGGGAAGAGGGCGTACATGTTATTCACTGCAGTTGTGGTCCAGGAGGCCTGACCGGTCACGGTGGCCTCCGGAGCCGGTTGCCTGTTGATGCTCTTGATATCTTCCGGCAGAATGGCGGCCAGCTGTTCCGCTTCCATCCAGAAACAGGGGAATTGAATGGGGGAGAGCTCTTCTTTTTCGATAAAGGCCGCTCTCGGGCTCTCTTGGCGGTTGATATAGATTAGGGCCGATGCCCCGAGTGAGGCGGCATTGAGCCAGTTTTTCATGGAATCAAATTCCATCAGAACTATGGCTCCCCGCACCTTTTTTCCATTAAAGTCGGCAAGCTCCCCCCGGCCCACATAAATAAGCGGGCCACTGAGTCCCTCGGGCGGAAGATTTTCCGGGGTGATGGCATTGTAGGCCAGGGGGTGGAGCGGAAGTGTTCTGCCTGCCAGTTTCAGGGCGGCGTTTTCCTGCTTGAGTACGGGCAACAGAAAGTCGAGGTGGCCCAATTCCTCGGGCTCTGCGGCCTGGAGACGGCTGCGGATATAATCGGCCGCCTGCCTGTTGCCGTCATTACCGACGCTGCGGTCACCAAGGGATGCGAGAATATGAACGGTTTTCTGGAGATCGGAGGCGGCAAAAGAGGGGGATCCGGATACAAAACAGCAGAAAACAGCCAGCAGGGCGAAAAAGTGGGGCAATCGAATTTTTCGTATTCTTGTCATCCGCTGGTGATCAGTAATTTTTCTGACGGGTCGGACTGTCCTGCTGAACAGTTTTCCTCATTCGATGGTACCAATGGAGATGTTCAGTTCATCGCGCTGTTCGATCTTGTCGATCAGGCCGTCTCTTATCCAGATAACCTCGTCGGAAACATTGAGCATCTTGAAATCGTGAGTGGCTGAAATTATGGTCACTCCGCGTTCGGCACTCATCTGCTTGAGCAGGCCGATGATCTCTTCACCGGTGGTCAGATCCAGGTTACCGGTCGGTTCATCCGCCAGTATGATGGCCGGGTTGTTGGCAAGGGCCCGGGCAACGGCAACCCGTTGCTGCTGGCCGCCGGAGAGTTCGGAAGGTTTATGGTCGTAACGGTCTCCCAGTCCCACCTGGGTCAGCAGCTCTCTGCCGCGCTGGTTGGCCTCATCAGTCCCGGTGCCGCCGAATATCATGGGCAGGGTGACGTTTTCAAGGGCCGTCATCACCGGAATAAGATTAAAAGTCTGAAAAATGTAGCCGATCTTCCGGCAGCGCAGCCAGGCCAGTTCATAGGCATCCAGCTGGGCAATATCAACCTCGTCGATGAAGACTTTGCCCGAGGTCGGTTTATCCAGGCCGCCGATCATGT
>CAZPXI010000369.1:0-2967 GCA_964590715.1 uncultured Desulfobulbus sp. | reverse complement strand
CCGAGAAGCAGGATCGGCTGGGCAAAAAGCCGTTTTTCGAGAACCGCATAATAGAGCACCCGCCAGCCGGTAAGGACCAGGCAGATAACCAGATAGCCGATCCAGAATATCTTGGTTGATATGACAAGGGGCGGGAAAGAATAGTAGAGAAAGGCGAGCAGAACGCAGCCGATTCCAAATGATTGGACGATGCGGACGGCGGTCTCACTGGGGATGGAGGTACGGCTTAAATCATACAGGTCAAAAAAGTACAGCGTGAGCTGGAATATGACGGTGACCACCCCGGCCCGGACGGCATCGGCGAAGAAATCTATACAGAAAATGGCCCATCCGCTGAACGCAAGGTACACCAGCATGATGGTCAGAAAAATGAGTAATCCTTCCCCGAGAAAAAAGAGAATATTTCGAACGGGATAGTATTTTTTCAGAATATAGGGCATCTGTATCTCAGCGCAGAATTTGTACCTGTGCGGTGCCTCTGATCACTTACGGGCATCTGCTTGTCGAGACTCCTGAGAACAGGGTATGATCGGGCTGTTTAACGCAGTAAGATTATAAAAAAATACCATGAAAACGAAAGGATTGTCAAGCTCGATAGCCTTTTATTCCGTCCGGTACGCAGAGATGACCCCGTGGCTGAGAAGCAGGGTTATAAGTTCATTCATCGGCAATCCTATGACCGTACTGCAGGAACCGTTGATCTTTTCAATCAGAAAACCGCCCCGGCCCTGAATAGCATAAGCTCCGGCTTTATCCATGGGCTCACCCGTGCGGATATAGGCCTCAAGAACCTCGGTGGGAAAACGGCCGAATGTGACCGTTGTAGCCCCGACAACTGTCGTTGCAAGGTTGCCTTCTTTGCAGTGGAGACCCAGGGCCGTCAGTACAATGTGGCTGGTTCCCTGGAGTTTTTGCAGGATGGCCAGGGCCTCGGCCTGGGTTGCCGGTTTACCGAGGATTTCCCCCTGGTGGGAGATGACCGTGTCCGCGCCGATCACTACGGCCTCGGGATGGAGACCGGAGATGGATTCGGCCTTACCGGCGGCCATGCGTCGAACAAAGGCCTCTGCCGCTTCCCCCGGTAATGGTGTTTCATCAATGGCGGCAGGTTCGACCGCAAATCGCAGACCAAGCTCTTTAAGAAAAGATTGCCTGCGGGGAGAAGCCGAAGCCAGGATGACATCCCTGTCGGTTGAAAAAAGCGGATGGTTCATGTTTTGTCCTGAAGAACGGGAATATTCTGCCTGTTGTAGTAGATCTGCTCCAGAAACAGTCCGCAGGCCGGAGCCGTAGGCCCTGCCAGGTGTCGATCACAGGCGGTGAGAATTGCAGCAAAGTCGTCCGGAGAGGTTTTACCCAGGCCCACCTGCCTGAGCGTACCGATAAGGTTGCGAACCATGTGGCGAAGAAAGCCGTCGCCGGTTATGGAAAAGGACCAGTGGTCCGGTTTGCCTGCCTTTGGCCTGCAGTCTGTCTGGAAAATGGTTCGGACGGCACCGCGGCCGATTTTTTGCAACGGGTCTCTGGAGCCTGCACCCTCAAAGCTTGCAAAGTCATGACTGCCCATGAGAAACGGGAGACATTTCCGGCAGGAATCAAGGGCAAAGGGACCGGGCAGGTGGGCCTCGTACAGGCGTCGGGTCGGCTGCATGATATCGCCGGTAAAAAAATCGTAGCGGTAGGTTTTGGCAAGGGCCTGATAACGACTGTGAAAATCCAGGGGCACTTCCGATGCGTCAAGAATCCGGATGTCATGGGGCAGCATACTGTTGAGGCCCCTGGTAAAGGTGGAGAGCGGCCGCATGGCCGTGGTGTGGAAATGCGCGACCATGCCCAGGGCATGAACCCCTGCATCCGTTCTACCCGCCCCATGGATATGTACCTGGTGGCCGCAGAGGACGGTAAGTTTTTCTTCAACAGTGCCCTGGATGGTGGGAGCATTTTGCTGGCGCTGCCAGCCGCTGTACGCAGTGCCGTCAAAGGCGATGACCAGACGTATGTTGCGCTCCATCAGGGGAAGAAGGGTGCCCCCATGAGTGCCGTCGTTTCCGGGAAGCCGTTCATCAGGTTCATGTTCTGCACCGCCTGTCCGGCTGCACCCTTGGCAATGTTGTCAATGGCGCTTATGACGATTATCCGGCCTGTGCGCTGGTCCTGCTGCAGACCGATATCGCAGCAGTTGCTGCCCCGGACATACTGGGTTGCAGGCAAGGTTCCGGCGGGACAGATGCGGACAAAGGGTTCCTCTGCATATGTTTCCTCATACAGGCTCTGGATGGCTTTTATGTCACAGTTTGCATTCAGAGTGCTATACATGGTGCTGAGGATTCCCCGTGAGATCGGCAGCAGGTGCGGGGTAAACGAGATGGTGACCGCCTCTCCTGAAAGGGTGGTCAGTTCCTGTTCCATCTCCGGAATATGCCGATGGCTGCCGCCGACCTTGTAGGCCCGGAACCCATCGGTCACCTCGCAGAACAGCGTACCCACGCTTGCGGTCCGACCAGCCCCGGAAGTGCCCGACTTGGAGTCGATAATCAAGGTTTTCGGTTCAATGAACTGCTTCCGCAGAAGCGGGGCCAGACCAAGGATAACCGAGGTCGGATAGCAGCCGGGATTGGCGGTCAGCGCTGTTTTTGCAACCTGGGCCCGATATAGTTCCGGCAGGCCGTAAACCGCCTTCTGCAGAAGGTCCGGGCAGGAATGGGACTGGTACCACTGCTCGTAGACTTCGGCATCGCGCAACCGAAAGTCCGCACTCAAGTCGACGACTTTTTTCCCCGCATCCAGAAGGGCCGGGACGATATCCATGGCCGTTTTATGAGGAACCGCAGTGAAGAAAAAATCCGCTTTTTCCATTATCCGGTCAAGATCAGGGGCTTCACACACCAGATCAATACGCTTACGCAGGCTTGGGAAGACGGAAGAGAGCGGCTGGCCGGCGTACTGCCGGGAAGTAACGACTGTAAG
>CAZPXI010000368.1:0-3003 GCA_964590715.1 uncultured Desulfobulbus sp. | reverse complement strand
AATCTTGACAAAAGGCGATATCGTGATGTTCGAGATACTCCAGGAGCCGTTCTTTTGAGGTGGTCAGCAGAGGCCGGATGATATCCCGGTGCTGCAGACGCATCCCGCCCAATGCCTTGCGTCCGCTGCCCCGCAGCAGACGCAAAAGCAATTCTTCAACCTGATCATCGGCGGTATGGGCAACAGCTATCCCGGATGCTCCGCACAGGTGTGCACACCTGCGCAGGGCCTGATAGCGAAGTTCACGGGCGGCGTGCTCCGTAGACATCTTTTTTGATCGGGCAAGATCCATAGTGTTTACCGGCACACATTCACAGTCCAGTTCAAAACCGGCTGCTGCAGTGCGGACACATTCCCATTCGGCAGCGGTTTCATCCGGGCGCAGGCCATGATCCACATAAACGGCAACAGGAGTGTATTGTAGTTCTTTACGCAGAAAAGCCAGAATGTGGAGCAGAGCCATGGAATCAGGGCCGCCTGACACCGCGACAATCAGCGAACCTCCCGCCGCAACCAAGCGATGGTTCACCAAGATGCGCTTGATATCAAACTCAAGAGCGGTCATTATTGATGGAACGAAGAAAATACATTATGATGGAGATGCAGAGAGAATGAAAACGGGACCTTTCGATGAAGAACAACAGCGAGCTGAACAATGACGGGCGAAGAGTATTTACAATCCATATCGGACCATCTCCACAAAGCCTACATGCTGGACGATGAAAAAATCAAGGATGTTCTGCCACGTTTTCTCGACACCCTGGTGGCCCACCTGGACAACCTGCAACAGCCTCTGCTGGCAAACGACCTGTCAGAGCTGGGCAAGGCCGGGCACACTTTAAAAGGCGCCCTGCTCAATCTCGGCCTACTTGAGCTGGCTGATATTGCCTACTCCATCGAACAACAGTGCAAAATTAGAAACGTAACCGCCGATTATCAAGTTCTGGTCCAGCAGTTGCAACGAAAAATCAACTCTTTTGTCGTGCGTTGATCAGCCGTTTCCCGGTTCTGTCTCAGCTCTCGCCCTTGACTTCTAAAAAACCAAAGAATTTGGCGGCATAGTACAGGGTAACAAGAATAAGCACTCCACCGACAAGACCATCAATGGTGCGCTCAAGGGCGGTAGCCATTCCTGCTGCCACACGGATATTGATCACATACCAGACCAAAACGGCGGCAAGCCACCAAGGAGAAAGATTTTTATTATTCTGCATAGCCTATACTCCTTAAAACTGGTAACTATCCAGGAGCTCCTCACGGAGTCTACGCTTATCTCTTTGTCCATTTATGACTGCTCGAGTAGCACAAGTACGCTTTGCAGTCCTAAGTAAGCGAGATACGTGACTCCGAATGAACCGAATCAAAACACTCCAGAACAGTTACAGGTCACAGGTTGGGCTGGTTTGTTGCCCTACCTGAACAGTTACTATAAAATAAAACTATAAATCTACAACAGTGCCGGGCAAGGGTCAGGAACTATACGACCCCTGCCCCATGCCCGAGTCAATCTTCCTCTAATCACTTCCCTTGAATTCTGCAACCAGTGCCTGAATCGAGGCCTTGGCATCACCAAAATACATCCTGGTATTGGATCGGAAGAACAGGGCATTTTGAATACCTGCAAATCCCGGATTCATGGAACGTTTGAGGACAATAACCGTCTTAGCATTAAAGGTCTCAATAATCGGCATCCCGTAAATCGGGCTGGACTCATCTTCAATAGCCGCCGGATTGACAACATCATTGGCTCCAATGACAACACAGACATCCACGGAATCCATCCGAGGGTTGATTTCATCCATTTCCACCAGCTGGTCATAGGGCACATTGGCCTCAGCCAGCAACACATTCATATGCCCCGGCATTCGACCAGCCACCGGGTGAATGGCATAGGAAACCTCGGTGTCGTTGGCCTCAAGCAGGTCGCCGAGTTCACGGGTTACGTGCTGGGCCTGGGCAACGGCAAGACCATACCCTGGAACAAAGACCACGGAATCCGCTGCCTCAAGGATATAGTACACATCCTCGGCCGAGGCGGGTCGGATCTCACCCTGGGGACCATCCCCATCTTCAGTCTGAATCTTGGAACCGAAACCGGAAAAGAGTACATTGGCCAGCGACCGGTTCATGGCCTTGCACATGATGTTGGTCAGAATCATACCGGAAGCACCCACGAGAGCGCCGGCAACAATCAGGATATTGTTGGAGATGACAAACCCGGCTGCACAGGCGGCCAGACCAGAGTAACTGTTTAAGAGCGAGATAACCACCGGCATGTCGGCCCCGCCGATGGGAAGCGTTGACGTTACACCAAAACCCAGGGCGACCAGGACGATGAGAATAAAAAAGATATACCCCCAGCCCGAGGCCGGATTCAAACTGAACAGGACGGCTGCGCCAACGGCTGTAGCTAGAATAGCCGCATTAATCAGATGCTGTCCCTTGAAGACTACGGCCTTCTGACTGATCTTACCGCTGAGCTTGCCAAAGGCAACCATAGAGCCGGTAAAGGTCACCCCGCCGATAAAGGCGGACAGAAAGGCGACAAGGGCGATAAAAACGGACATCTCCGGTTTCTGATGATACTCACCCCAGGCCAGAAGCAGACTGGAAATACCGCCGAATCCGTTAAAAAGGGCTACCATTTCAGGCATTTCAGTCATCTCAACTTTCAAGGCTGCAAACAGGCCGATACCGGTTCCGATTG
Source organism: uncultured Desulfobulbus sp. (assembly GCA_964590715.1). Classification (GTDB taxonomy): domain Bacteria; phylum Desulfobacterota; class Desulfobulbia; order Desulfobulbales; family Desulfobulbaceae; genus DRLX01. Next base: position 296 of record CAZPXI010000368.1, on the reverse strand, counting down.
CCATTCCGAGGATAATCCAGCCATAGGACAGACCACTGGCCAGCAGAGTAGCAACAATGGCCAGCAGCATGCCCAGGGCGGAGAGCAGATTTCCCCGCCGGGCGGTGGCCGGAGAGCTCAGCATCTTCAGGCCAAAGATGAAAAGTGCCGCCGAAACGACGTACACAAAATTGATATTGACCAGACTCATTTCTTGCCTCCATCATCTTTTTTCTTGAACATCTCCAGCATTCTGTTGGTCACCGCATAGCCGCCGACCACGTTGATGGTGGCAAAAACAACGGCCAGGGTACTCA
>CAZPXI010000367.1:0-3010 GCA_964590715.1 uncultured Desulfobulbus sp. | reverse complement strand
TGGGTGGCCGTGAGATCAGCCGGGTGGATATTCCCTTCCCGACCGGAGACCGGCACGGGTTTGATCTCCATTCCTGCATCCCTCAGGACGGGCAGGTCACGGTGTCGGTGATCAAGGATGCCGGTGATGATCCGGATGTCACCAACGGGGCCGAGATAATCGCCATTGTCGAGCAGCAGGAAACAGATATTGCCGATGAATTGGTTACCCTGGCCGGTGGTCCCGGGGTGGGCAAGGTGACCAAGCCCGGCCTGCCGGTTGCGGTGGGGGAACCGGCCATCAATCCGGTGCCGAGAACCATGATCCGTACAGCCGTCACCGAGGCCATGGAGGAGACCGGTATTGAAGATATTCCCCTGCTGGTCACCATCTGCGTGACCGATGGCGAGCTGCTGGCCGAAAAAACCCTGAACAGCCGTCTTGGTATCCTTGGCGGCCTGTCCATTCTCGGGACCACCGGCATTGTCCGCCCGGTTTCGGCAAAGGCCTGGACCGATACCATTGACGCCTCCATGAAGGTGGCCCGGGCTGCCGGTCTGTCCGAGGTTATTGTTTCCACCGGCAGGACCTCCGAGGCCGCGGTCCAGCGGGTGCTGAATCTGCCGGAAGAGGCCCAGGTGATGATGGGTGACTACCTGGCCTATGCACTGAAAGGCGCAAAACGGCATAGGTTCGATAAAATATATCTCTCCGGCATGTGGGCCAAAGTTTTGAAATGCGCCCTCGGCATTCCCCAGACCCATGTCCGGCACGGGGCCCTGGAAGTGCAGCATGCCGCAGACTTGTTGCATGAACTGGGACTTGACCGGCAGACCGCCGACGACATGGCCGGGGCCAATACCGCCCGGGAGATATTTCTGCGCTTAAAGGAGGCGGGTCGTGACGACCTGATTCGGGCCGTCTGTGTCAGGGCCCGGGAATACGCGGTGAAACGGTCCGGACTGGAGGTGGAGGTCTTTTTAGTGACTACAGAGAATGGAATAGTGGAGCATGTCTGAGATCTTGATCTTCGGCATCAGCGGTGAGGTCTTCCCGCAGGAGCATGTCTCCCGATTGCGCAGCTGCTCGGCCATAGTGGTGTCGGAACGGTTTGAACCGCTGTTGACGGAAATTGACGTCCGTCGGATAGCCATTGCTCCGGTTCGGAAAATGGTCGATGCGGTGGCTGGCGCCCTGGAGCAGGGTGATGTGGCCGTGCTGGCCTCGGGCGATCCGCTGTTTTTCGGTATCGGCCGGACCATGATTGACCGGTTCGGGCCCGGGCGGGTGCAGGTGTTTCCGGCCCTGTCCGCTGTCCAGCTGGCCTGCGCCCGGTTCAAAGTGCCCTGGGATGACCTGCACCTGCTGAGTCTGCATGGCCGTGATCCGGGAAGCCTTGCGGGCAGGATTCTGGCCCACAAAAAAGTTATGTTGTTCACCGACCACCGGCATTCACCGGACTGGATTGCCGAAAGGCTCCTTAAAACCCTGGAGGAATACGGCGATGAGCAGCGATTACAAAAGATCCGGATCCGGGTGGCGGAGAACCTGGGAACCAGTGAAGAAAAGCTGACCAGCGGCAGTGTGCAGGAGATCGCCGGGAAAAAAATGAAATTCAGTCCGCTCAACATGACGCTTGTCGAGCAGGAACTGCCTGCGCACAATCAGCCGGTTTTCGGGTTGACCGAGGAGGAAATACTCCACTCCCGCGGCCTGATCACCAAGGATGAGGTGCGGGCTGTCATTCTTCATTGTCTGCGCCTGCCCGAGCGCGGTGTTCTCTGGGACGTGGGCGGCGGTTCCGGCTCGATCTCCATTGAGGCGGCACGACTGTCGCCGGAACTGGATGTGTACACAGTGGAGAAAAAGGACGAGGAACAGGAGAATATCCGCCGCAATATTACCCGGTTGAATCGGTACACCATTCACCTGGTTCCAGGTGAGGCGCCTGTGCAATTCAAGGAGTTGCCTGACCCGGACCGGGTCTTTATCGGCGGCAGCGGCGGCCGGCTGGCGGAAATTATCCACCAGGCCGCGGACCGTCTTGTCCCGGGCGGGTTGATGGTGGTGAGTGCGGTGCTGGAAAAAACGGCCAGCCTGGCCCCGGAGCTGATGACGTCGGCGGGGCTTGAGGTAGACAGCCGTACCGTTGCCGTTACCCGGCATGGAGTACGGGAGAAATCGGAGAAAAAACTCAATTCTATTACCATAATGACTGGAAGAAAATGACAACAGAAAACCAGCAGGGCCGGTTGTATCTGGTGGGAATCGGTCCCGGCGATCCGGAGCTCATGACCTGCAAGGCCGTGCATGTACTTGAACAGACAAAGATATGGGTTGCGCCCAAGGCAAAGGAAAACGGTAACAGCAGTGCCCTGCAGATTGCCGCCGGACAGGTGAGTCTGGCGGAAAAGACCGTGCTGGAACTGCGCTTTCCCATGAAAAAGGTACGACTGGGGCAGGAGCCGGACCCCGAGGTCGCAGACGGCTGGCGCAGGGCTGCCGAGACCGTGCAGGCGCACCTGGATAAAGGGAATGATGTGGCCTTTCCCACCCTGGGTGATCCTTCTCTGTATTCCACTGCTTTTTACCTGCTGACCACCCTGCAGGAGAAAAAGCCGGAGGTCAAGGTGACGATTGTCCCCGGGATTACGGCCATGGCCGCCTGCTCGGCCCGGGTCTGCAGCCCGATCGGCCTTGGTGATGACGTGGTCTCCATTGTCCCGGCCGCCTTTGACGATGACCGCTTGCGCGATATCCTGCAAACCTTTGATGCCGTGGTGCTGATGAAGGTCTTTCACAAGATGGAGCGCATCGTTGCCCTGCTCGATGAACTCGGCCTGACCGATAAGGCGGTACTGATCGAGCGTTGCGGAATGGATGATCAAAAAATATATACTGATATCCGGGAGACCCTGGGCAAGGATCTGCATTATTTTTCTACCCTGCTGGTGCGGAAAAAACAGGTCGGGACTCACGCAGAGGCATAATTGAATATGAATACAATTGTTTTTTTAGGTGCCGGGCCGGG
>CAZPXI010000366.1:0-3014 GCA_964590715.1 uncultured Desulfobulbus sp. | reverse complement strand
TGGCTACAAGTGTACTCATTGGATTGGTCTCCGTTGTGTTAGTTGATTGATGTTTTAAGTCCTGCCGGGGTCGGCAGAGGGATATTCAAGCTTTGTCCATCACCAGTTTTCACCGAGCAGTTCAAAATAGCTCCTGGGATGGGCGCAGGCCGGACATTTTTTAGGAGGCTCACTGCCTTCGTGAACATAACCGCATTTGCTGCAATACCAGACAACCGTATCATCGCGCCTGAAGACCTGACCAGACTTGAGATTGTCGATAAAGGCCCGGTACTGTTTGGCATGCTGCTGTTCAGCCTTTGCTATGGCCGTGAACACGGCGGCAATAACCGGGAACCCTTCGTCCTTTGCCGTTTGAGCAAAAGAAGGGTACATCTCTATGTATTCATGTTCCTCGCCGGCGGCAGAGGCCTCAAGGTTTTCCATGGTAGTGCCGATGGTACCGGCCGGGAAAGAGGCTGTTACCTCAACTTCGCCGCCTTCAAGGAGTGTGAACAGGGTTTTGGCATGGGCTCGCTCCTGTTCAGCCGTTCGCTCAAAAATAGCGGCGATCTGGACAAAGCCTTCTTTTTTTGCGGTCTTGGCAAAAAAGGAGTAGCGGTTGCGGGCCTGTGATTCACCGGCAAAGGCTGTTAAAATATTGGTCTGGGTTTGTGTTCCCTGTAATGTCGCCACTGGTCCATCCTCCATCAGGAAAGCGCATTTTTACCGTCGCCGGTAATTGCGTATTTACATCGAACCGGACTGTCGACCAGACCTTTTTTCTTCAGGGCGGTGATCTGGCAGCTTACCTGCTTGGGCTCAAGGCTTGTGGCCGCGGCAATATCCTTGCTGCCACAGGCGTCTTTACATTTTGACAGAGCTTCAAGAACTTCACGCTGTTTATCGCTTAATTCCTTAGATCCGCATTTCGATTTACAGGCCATCTTTGTTGACTCTCCTTTCAGTTTTTTGTGTCTGGTGTTGTTACATTTCGGGCAGATGCCATAGAATTCCACCCGGCAGCCGGAGACCATGTAGCCACGATTTTGATCCGGAGGCAGGGTGACATCTTTTTTATTGGTAAGATCGATATTGTCGACCCGGTGGCACTGGACACAGTAGATATGGTCATGCTGGTTCAGGTCCCAGTCGAATCGTTTCTGGCGGCCGCTGATCTCAAGCTTATTGATCAGGCCGGACTCCGACATGATTTCAAGGTTTCGGTACACTGTGGCCAGGCTGATACGGGGTAACTTCTTCTTGATCCGTTCATAAAGCTCATCGGCGGTCGGGTGGGTTGTACTCTTTTTAATCTCGTCGAGGATGACTTCACGTTGATGGGTCATGCGGAGTAGTTTCTGCATATCGGCTATCTCTTGTTAAGTGTTATTTTTTCTAAAAGTAGTTGATAATTATTACTGTGTCAAGCCAAAAAGAGAAGTTTTTTACGATTTTTACAGGAGAGGAAAGGAAGGGGGCCGGGAACAGAGGAAGACTGTTCCCGGCAATGGAAAAGTTAGTGCGGCCGGGGAGGTTCAGGACTTATTCGAGGACAAAATCATCGCGTCTGTTCTGTGACCAGTCAAATTCAGTCTGTCCGGTGAACAAGGGGCGCTCCTCACCAAAGCTGAGGGTACGGATACGATATTCCTCCACCCCCAGTTCAATCAAATAGTTTTTCGCATTCAGGGCCCTTCGTTCACCAAGAGCAAGGTTGTATTCATTGGTGCCCCGCTCGTCTGAGTTGCCCTCAATAACCAGGTTACGGCTGGGATTGGTTTTCATGTACTCGGCATTACGTTCCAGTCGAGAACTCTGGTCATCCCGGATTCCGGCCTGATCAAAGTCAAAGTAGATCGGCAACATCTCACTGGAAGAACGGCCGTAGGTTTTCTTATACTCCTCGCTTTCCTGGTCACTGCTGACCGAAAACCCACCCAGTGCCTCTCCGGTTTGACCGGAGGAATCCAGAGATTCTTCACCAAGAGTGGTTTCTTCGGTGATGGTTCCCTGACCGTTGCCTGCACCGTTTCCGGAGTTTTCCACCGCGGCTGAGCTGGTGCCGCTTTGGGAAGAATAGGGTGGAACCGGCTTTTTACCACAGCCGCCGAGCAGAACAAGGGAAGCGGAAAAAAAGGTGATGAGCAGCAGGGTGGTCAGCGTCTTCATGGCAGATCCTCGTACATGTTTAGAGAAGCGGGGAAATTTTTATCAACTATCCTACCTGTTTCAGGTTGATTGCGTCAAGGGAAAGATGGGTATCCCCCCCTTTGCCCTGTCCCGCCGTCCTTTTTCCTGCTGTTCCAATGGCTTCAAGCAGTGGTAGTTTTTATTGCCACGGTCGGGATTGAATGGTACATGACATTGCATTCGGATCATTCTTATTTTCATTTTCAGGAGACTGTCATGTTGAAAAAAGCACTGTTGACCCTTGTCGCCCTGTCGGTTCTCTGTGGTTCCGCCTGGGCCGAGACGAAGATTGTCTTTGCCGTCGATGCCACCTGGCCGCCGATGGAATTTGTCAATAGCCAGAAAGAGATTGTCGGCTTTGCCATCGATTTTTTAAAGGCCGCCGGTAAGGAAGCCGGTTTTACACCGGTGTTTAAAAATACGGCCTGGGATGGAATCTTCGCCGGTCTGGCATCTGGAAAATATGATGCGATCAGCTCATCGGTTTCCATCACCGAGGCCAGGAAAAAGGCGATGGATTTCAGTGCCCCCTATTTTACGGTTCGGCAGGCGTTGATCGTCAACAAGGATTCCTCGGTCAGAACTCTTGCCGATCTGAAGGGGAAAAAGGTCGGCGGACAGATCGGCACCACCGGCTATTTCGCGATCAAAGCAGCACAAGGGTTGATCCCGAAATCCTATGATGAGATCGGGCTGGCCATGGAAGATCTCAATGTCGGCCGGATTTCCGCAGTTGTCTGCGATGATCCGGTTGCCGCCAACTACGCCCTGATTAAATATAAAGATACCCTGAAGATCGCGGCGGTCATCAAGACCGGTGAAGTGGAAAACTATGGTTTTGC
>CAZPXI010000365.1:0-3026 GCA_964590715.1 uncultured Desulfobulbus sp. | reverse complement strand
CTTCCAACTGTTTTTTCTGTTCGGCGATCCGATGGGCCATTGTGTTGACTTCATCAATAATGGCATGAACCTCCTGCTGAGGTGCAGGCGGCAACGGGTGGGTATAGTCTCCGCTTGCAATTTGCCTGATTCCGTCGGTCAGCAGATGCAGTGGTTTCTGGAGCCAGATCCGCATAAACAGGTCCATGGCTGCCAGCATGACGATCAAAAGGAGCAGAATGACGATGACCCCTGTCTTGATGGTGTCTCGCTGTTGTTTCCGCATCTTCTGGTTGCTGAAGTAGAGGGTAACTGTACCTATTTCCTTATTCTTTGCATAAAGAACCTTGTCTTTACGAATAAGCTTGTCCATGGATCCGTTAATTTCATTAAACAACAGATCGTTGTATTCGGTTTTGATGGTGATGCCGCAGACAAAATCATTGCCGTCAAGGTAAACCCGGGCAATGTGCTGTAGAGTCTGGTTGTCGAAGTTGTACAGGGGGAGAAAAAAAATATCCCCGGCCTCGGCGATGATCTGTTCCGCCTGGGTCTGGGTGTCGACGGCAAGTTTTCGGTCGGAGTACGCCTGATACAGGATGATCAGAACCAGGCTTATCAGAACAATGATCCCGGTCAGCCCCAGTGCCAGGTCTCTGGCAATGGAGCGGTGCCTGAAAAAGGTGGTCGGGAAAAGGGACATGGATATCGTTTATAAAACGCGGGCGTCCGGATGGCTGGGTTGTATGATATTTTGCAAAGAGTTCACAATGTATCCAGCGCAGTCGTGTGGGGAAAATCAGCTGCAGGCAAGTCGAGATATCTTTTGAAATTCATAAAAAACCACTGTTGAAGCTTGATGTCCATTCTATGGAGGTTCTAGGCTTTGGTGAACCGTTGGATATACCAGTCAGCCGCCTTATCCAGTCCCGTATGAATACTGTACTCGGGTTCATATCCGATCAGCTTGCCGGCCTTGCTGATATCGGCAAGGGAGTGGCGAACGTCCCCGGCCCGGAAATCCCGATACACCGGCTCCGCAGCAGCTGCCGGTGGAAATATTTTTGCCACCCTTTCCCGAATCAGGGCATAGAGTTCATTTAAACTTGTGCGCTGGCCAAAGGCGACATTGTACACCTGATTCGCTGCCTGCTCGTTGTCGGCTGTGGCTGCCATCAGGTTGGCCTGGACACAGTTGTCGATGAAACAGAAATCCCGGCTGGTTTCACCATCACCGTTTATGTACACGGTTTCCTCTTGCAGCAGACCGGCAAACCATTTCGGAATGACCGCCGCATAGGCTCCATCGGGATCCTGGCGTCGGCCGAAAATGTTGAAATAGCGCAGGCCAATGGTCTTGAAGCCATAGGTGCGGGCAAAGACCTGGGCGTAGAGTTCGTTGACGAGCTTGGTGACTGCGTACGGTGAGAGTGGATTGCCGATTCGGTCTTCCACTTTGGGCAGATCGGGGTGGTCGCCATAGGTTGAACTGGAGGCGGCATAGACCATTCGCCTGACCCCGGCATCTCGGCCGGCAACCAGCATGTTAAGAAAACCGGAGATATTGTTCTCGTTGGTGGTGATCGGGTCTGCAATGGAGCGGGGCACGGAACCGAGTGCCGCCTGATGCAAGATATAATCAACCCCGTTGCAGGCGTCATGACAGGTCGCAAGTTCCCTGATGTCGCCCTGGATAAAACGGAATCGCCGCCACTGTTCATCGGTGACTAAACCCCGGACCTCGTCAAGGTTATGTTGAAAACCGGTGGAGAAGTTATCGAGCCCCACGACGTTCTGGTTCAGTTTGAGCAGGGTTTCAAGGAGGTTTGAACCGATGAACCCGGCGACGCCGGTGATCATCCATGTTTTAGGCTGGTCGAGGAGTTCGTTTTTTCGTTGTGTATAAAGCATGTTGTAAACCGGAGAGGGGTGATAGTTAATGGAGAGGTAAGCAGCCCGGCAGCGTGTTCCTGACGAAATTCTGTAACCTGCGGCTGGGGTGCTGCCTGAGCGTTAGTCAATAATATACTATGCCCTTGGACGGGGAAAAAGTCAAACAGCTTTCATGGCAGGGTAAATTTCTTCTACATTTAAAATTTATTAAAATCAGTTGATTAGCTAATAACCTGATATTTATTCACGATTGATAGAGGTATCTGACCTGTTTCCTGTTATCTCCCGTGAATTCTTGAATAATTTCTTGGAGCGTCTTTTGCTGGAGACAAAAAAAAGACAGTGATTCCAGGTTAGTGGGGAAAACCAGTTGTTTATCGTCTCCGGAAAGGGACACAATCTGTCCGTAAAAGAGTACGCAACCGGGGGGATATTCCTGAAAATCCGAAATCGCATGTGAGGTATTTGGAACTCTTGATAAAAATATTTTGTTATTTCAGTACAATGCGAGCCGGACAGTATGACGGCGTTTTTGTCTGGCACGCAACATGCTTTATACCATGCAGATTCTCTTTAATTTCAGACGAGGTGATGAGCATGTTGACTGTCTGTTGCAGCTGTAATCGTGTCAAGGAACAGGAGACCTGGGTTGTAAACTATCGCGATGAGACCAGCGACCCGATTTCCCATGGATACTGCCCGGACTGTTATGGGGAAATTATGGATGAGCTGTCCGTTGTCTTTGGCCGCGACAACGAAAACCGGTCAGCCGTTCTGCAGTCTCACGTTCCCACCCCTGTCCTTCACCATGCTCCTGCCCGTACGTCATTCCGCTGACTCGCAAGGATAAACCAGCATGGCTGGATCAGGTAAGCGGAGCAACGCGCAGACTCCGGGTTGTACAGGCCACAGCCCCAACGATGACACCGCTTTGCTGTTATGAAAATAGGCCGAAAGATCCCATCTTCAAGGCCTATTTTCAGATAAACCAGCATGGCTGGACCAAATTTTCAGGTCACAGCCACAACGAATAATGAAAATAGCCTAAAAAGTTCCATCTTCGCGGGCTATTTTCGGATAAACCATCATGCCTTAGCGGCACAACGAATAATGAAAATACGTATTTTCAGCTAGTTGCAACCTCCTGTGTCGCA
>CAZPXI010000364.1:0-3033 GCA_964590715.1 uncultured Desulfobulbus sp. | reverse complement strand
CGGACCGCCTTGCCCTGCCCGTTTTTTTCCATATGGGCGGCGAGTTTCTCGGCCGCGATATCAGTCACTTCAAGCATTTTGTATTTTCCCTCTCCTTCCATTTCGTCACATGAACCATGAACGAAAATTAATCACATCGACCTCGCATGCTTTTAGTGGGGATCCAAGGCATTGCCGGCACCCTGGATCCCCGATAACAACCTTCGGGGATGACGGAAAAAATGTAAGAAAGCAGTAATTTTTTGATCATCCTTCGACAGTAGCCCTGGCCCGGATATCATCTTCGTTTGCGGCTCTTTCCCCACAGGGGATCCTGGCCGAACCGATCCATCCACCAGTCATCGGCATCGTAGAGGTTGTTCTCATCCGGGGCCAGCGGGAAGCGGTATTCGTTGCAGTAGCCGATGAGCAGTTCATAGGCGGAGGTAATCTGATACATATATTCTTCCTTGTCCGTATCGCCTGCAACAAGATCCGGATGATGTTCCTTGCTTAACCGGTGAAAGGCCCTTTTGATTTCCCCCAATGTCGCCCGATCGCCGAGCTTGAGAATATCACGGGCCTGTTCAACGGCCTGCCACTCCTTACGATTCACAGATTTTTTCCTTTTTTAAATACGCATATCCTGGGGCCATAATTGCCAAGAGGTCGGCAAGTGAAGCGAGGTGTTCCCAGGCGGTTATTTTTTTTTCCAGCTTTTCTCGGTGCCGGAAAGGAGTCGCTTGATATTGGGTGCATGTTTAAACCAGATCATACAGCTGATAAAAGAGGCTACCAGAATTTTCCAGGACGGTTCCTCCAACAGATACAGCCAGAGGGGAATGGCGGCCGAGGCCACCAGAGAGCCGAGGGAAACAAAACCGGACAGGCCGACGGCCGCAATAAAAATACCCAGACTGAAAAGGACCGTCAGGGGGGCAAGATAGAGAAAGACGCCAAGACCGGTGGCCACGCCTTTTCCACCTTTGAAGGCAAGATAAATCGGATACATGTGGCCGATAACCGTTGCCGCCCCGCAGAGGGCGATCACCAGATTCCGCTCCGGTACGTCTCCAATGATAAAAGCGGCAAGATACATGGGCAGAAAACCCTTGGTAATATCCAGCAGCAGCGTAAGAATGCCCAGCTTCTTGCCGAGCAGCCGGGTCACATTGGTGGCCCCGATATTACAGCTGCCGCTTTTGCGAATATCCACGTTACTGGAACGGGAAATGACCAGACCAAAGGGGATTGCCCCAACAAGGTACGATGCTGCGATGCAGAGAAAGGCGATATGGTTCATGGTTCAGGCCTTGTTTTGTTTAAACAGGACTTCAAGCTCACAGGCCGCGCCATAGGCCGCTATTTCATCCTGGAGAACGCCGACGTACGGACAGTCAACAATGGCCAGAAGCGATTGGCGCAACCGATACAGCGGTTTTGCCCCCTTGGAATCCAGCTTTTCAATAACGTAAGGGAAGATCTGGGGTCTGCGGCAGACTTCAGGCCGGTCGGCATAGACCCGGCAGCGTCCCTGTAAGGGCTCCAGATTCGGGCAGGTGGTCGATTTCGGAAGAATCAGGCTCCAGCCGTTCTGCCAGTGGACAAGAGCCGGTTCGTTTCTTTTATAAAAAGGGGCGTTGTTCTCCTGCAGGGGTTCTTCATCCATGGAACAATGGGCGCGGCTCGCAGTTGTATCCAGCCGGTCGGCAGCGAAGAAGGATGGTTCTTCGTCCCGCAAGGGTATTTCAAAAAAATCCTGCTCCATGGAAGAATCCGGACCGATACAGCAGAGTCGGCAGTTGCAGGGCGCGCAGAGCAGGCTGTTGATCTCTTCAAGTTCATCGGTCAAGACCTGCTGCATAATGACGGCGGAAACGGCGGTCATGGCATCGACCGGTTCACCCTGGGCGGTAACAACCTCAAAATCCGGCTCAGCACCTGACTTCACCCTTTCAAGAAGCTCCAGGGCCTGTTGGTGACGCCTGAGCAGTTCCTGCGGCTGGTCATAGGTTGCATACCCGGTTTCTATAGGCGCGGGCATCTCGCCGATCACTTCAGTGACCTTAGTGAACGGGCCGGTCAGGAACAGAAACTGCACCATGGATACCAGGGGCAGGGCGGGCTGTTGCAGCAGCTTGAGGCCGGAGTTGAGCAGTTTTTTATCAAGAGGAGTTTTTGTAGAATCCATTTGAATAATCTACACAACTCCGCTAGCAAACACAAGCAATGAGCGGTCATTTTTAGACTGGCATTGAATGGTGCTTTACAGTATGTATCATGATGATTATCAATACCTAAACAGGTATCTATTTCAAGAATTTATAAAAAATAAGCAATGGCAATACGAACAATTTTAACATATCCGGAGCCGGTTCTGCGGCAAAAGGCAAAAAAGATTACCGTTTTTGATGAAGAGATAAAGCAGCTGGCCGCCGACATGGGGCAAACAATGTACGATGCCCCCGGCGTGGGACTGGCTGCCAACCAGATCGGTGTACTCAAACAGATCATCGTGGTTGATGTTTCCAAGAGTGAAGAGGAAAAAAAATTCATTACTCTGATCAACCCGGTAATCTCCGAGGGCGAGGGCAGTGTTACCGGTGAAGAAGGCTGCCTGAGCGTGATTGACTATGAGGCCAAGGTGAAGCGGTTTCAGAAGATCCATGTCACGGCGCAGGACTTTGACGGCAACCCTATCACCTTTGATGCCGAAGACCGTTTTGCCCGGATCATTCAACACGAGGTCGATCATCTGCATGGAAAACTGTTTATCGATCGTCTCAGTGCCTTGAAAAGAGGGTTGTACAAGAAAAAGTTGAAAAAAATTCTCAAGAACAGATTATGACACCACTTCGCATTCTTTTCATGGGTACGCCTGATTTTGCGGTCCCTGCCCTTCAGGCCCTGCTTGACGGTCCGGATACGGTTATCGGCGCGGTCTGCCAGCCGGACAGAAAAAAGGGGCGCGGCAAGAAACTGCAGGCACCGCCGGTTAAGGTTCTGGCACAGGAAGCCGGTCTCCCGGTTCTGCAGCCGACCTCCATCCGGACC
>CAZPXI010000363.1:1432-3062 GCA_964590715.1 uncultured Desulfobulbus sp. | reverse complement strand
ATCGTGCTTCATGCCCCGGGCAATGGATGGGATGTACTCTGTTAATATTTGGTGCAACAGTAACACGGCAAAGCAGTCAACTCTGGTTGGCCTTTTCCGTTCAGTATACGGACAAAGAGGATAACGGATGAAACAGAAAATTATTGCGGGTCTGTTGTGTGTCGTATTCAGCGGCTTTGGAGGCGTTGCCCTGGCCGAGGTTCAGCGACTGCCCCTGACCGATCAGGACTGCCTCAAGTGTCATGTTGAAGAGGTCAAGGTCATTGTCGGCCAGGAGTCTGCTCATAAAAATGATATCGGCTGCCTTGACTGCCATCAGGCGCATCCGCCGGAGGGTGAGGCGGTTATTCCGGAGTGCTCAACCTGTCATGACAGTGGTGACAATCCGCATTTCAAACTGGAAAACTGCACACGGTGCCATGTACCCCATGCCCCGATCATTACTGATTTTTCAAGCTTGGACGGCAACGGCAAGCCTGCCTGTATCACCTGCCATGAAGACATTGACAATCAGTTGACCGCTCTGCCCAGTGCCCATGGCGAACAGGACTGTACCGAGTGCCATAACGGACACGGCCTGGAAGATGGTCAGTACCAGACCTGCCTTGATTGTCATGAAAAGCACGCCCCTGAAATGGAGCTCAAAGATTGTCTGCTCTGTCATCAGCCCCATCAGCCCACCGGATATAACTGGAATACGGCGGTTGATTCCACGCTCTGCGCGGCCTGTCATGAAGAAACCGTACAGAACTTCACAGAAAATGGTGCCGCCCATCTTGAGAATCTTGCCTGCACGGAATGTCATATAAAGCATCCGCCCCGTGAAGAAGGGGTCATCCCATCCTGCACCGCTTGTCACGATCCCGGTGACAATGAGCATTTTTCCGTTGGCAAGTGTCTGCAATGCCATAACCCGCACTCCCCGACAAAAATAGACTTCGGTTCAATAGAAAACCTGCGTCCCGTCTGTCTCGGCTGTCATCCCGGACCGGGTGAACAGATGAAACGTATTCCGACCGCCCATGCAGAGCTTGAGTGCACCCAGTGCCATCCGAGCCATGGAGAGCGGCGCTCCTGTCTGGAATGTCATGAAGGGCATTCCGATGCCATGCAGTACGACGACTGTCTCAAGTGTCATCAGCCCCATGCCCCGCTTCCACCCAAACTGGCAAAGGATATCCCCTCTACACTCTGCGGCAGCTGTCATGAAGAACAAGACAGTCTCCAGCAGCTTGATACGAGCAAACATGGCAAACTGCAGTGCGTGTACTGTCACAAGGATCGGCATATGGTTATTCAGGAGTGCCGGACCTGCCATGGTGAACCCCATGATGTACCGATGCATAAACGTTTCCCGGATTGTCATAAATGTCACGGTAGTCCGCATAACCTGAAAAAGAAATAAGACCGGAGACGAGGATAATATGCAAACACAGAGGATTGTATTATCCGCTCTGTTCAAGTCGGTTCTGCCGGTGGGTATTCTGGCCGTACTCCTTGTCTGTGCATCAATTGCCCCTGCAGTCGAGGGCGACTCCTACAGCCAGGATGTGGAGAAGATGGGCGAGGAGATGACGACCATCGACTGTGCCCGCTGTCATTACGAAATATTCATGTCCATCAAAAACGG
>CAZPXI010000363.1:0-1332 GCA_964590715.1 uncultured Desulfobulbus sp. | reverse complement strand
CATGCCGACGCCGGTGCCCGTATAGCAAGCGGCCGGGTTGACCATGGGCAGTTGAAATGCGTCCTGTGCCATTCAGATCGTCACGGTTATGTGCCCGACTGTCGGGAATGCCACGGAACTCCCCACTCGCAGGAGATCACCGAGGGCTTTACCGGTTGTCAGGACTGTCACGGTAATCCGCATGATCTTTCGCTATCTGAATAGTTACGAGTAAGCTTATGAAAAAGACAGGAACAATCATAACGTTGTTTTTCGTTGCCGTTCTTGCGATCGGAGGCCTTATTTTCAGCCAGTTGAGTTATAAGATCTGCTGGCGTTGCGATGCCGATGGTTTTTTTAATCGGGGCATGGAGTACAGTTGCAATGAGAGGGAAAGCTATCGTCGAACCGGTCTCGGCTTTATCGATAACGCCGCCGGCCAGGGACACCTCAAGGCGGAGTTGACCCTGGCGGAACTCTACAGTGAAAATCTTCCTGAAGAGTTTGTACGCTCCAACTCGGAGCAGATCATCTGTCTGCAACAGGAAGTGAAACCGGACCAGACAACCGGAGTCTCTTATTTTGAATCCGTCCTCGGGGCGGTGGAACAGGGAAAAGAGGCCGATCCGGTAACGCTTGCCAATCTTGGGCTGCTCTACCTTAAAGGTGTTGTTCCGGCGGATGATCCGGTGGGTAAAGCCACTCCGCTCTACGAAAGAGCTGCAGCTGCCGGTAGCTTTCCTGCTATGAGAACACTTGGCAAGCTGGCAAATGACCGAGGGGACTACCCCACGGCCATGCAATGGTTTGTCGAGGCGGCCAAAGATCCTGCGGACGGTTTTTCTCCACTTATGGTCGGAGATTATTTCTTTTACGGCAAAGGGGTGGTTGCAGACTATCAAAAGGCCGAAGAGTGGTACAAGAAGGCCCTTGCCCGGGCCGGGAAGGCGGATAAGGATAATGAAAATCCGCTTCAGCTTGAAAACATGGCCCTTGCCCGGCTGGATCTGGTCCAACGCAAACTTGCAGGTGTGGACGGCCGGAAACAGCAGGTGGCGATCAGCTATCATATTGACGGCAGCATCCACCACTTTGTAATTTTTGCTGCGGAAAAGGAAAATCCCGAGGAATCTATCGGCGAGGTTATACGTGACGGTGACACTATCACCGCCGTTATGAATACAAACCTGGAAGGTACTGCAGAGTTGCCCGAATCAGGTCAGGAAAGTTTTTCGTCCATGAATGAGGGACTGCTCTGGGTACTCAATACCTTTGCCGAAAGCACCCATGATGATGCCGCAAACCTGATTTTCAACTTTGTGCTGACGAAATCCTGACAGCAAACGTTTATAC
>CAZPXI010000362.1:0-3071 GCA_964590715.1 uncultured Desulfobulbus sp. | reverse complement strand
CGGGTTGCCGGATCATACCCGCTGCGGTCAAAGGCCACCTTTTTCCCGCTCCGATGGGCTGTATCCGTAATCGTGGCCATATAATGATTATCGGCCTTAAGCGGTCCCTGGAAGAACAGGGGCGGGGTCAGGAGGTAGAGCCCGAGCACAAAGGCTGCCGGGACAAGTCGGTTACGGGTAATTTTAAAGTAAACCGGGGCAAGGCCGTCTCTAATCGAAAAAAGGATAAGTACGATAAGACCCAATCCGGTGAGCAGAGAGCTGGGCAGCTGTTCCGGCCAGAACAGCTGAAATCCGGTCAGCTGCCATGAAAACGGGGCCAGCAGGTGGACCCCGTTTGCCCACTTGGTCTGCAGGGCATCAAGCAGCAGATGCAACAGGCAGTTACCGGCGAGAATCAGGAATATCTTTCCGGAATCCCGGGCCAACAGGCTGACGGCCCCGGCGAGAATCAGAGAATAGAACAGCGATGACTGGATGATGCTATACAGGCGCAGGTCAACAAGGGCAGTGCCGGGAATCAAACCAGCCGCAATTCGCTGCATGATCCAGGGAATATCGGGCAGGATACAGCCCACGGCAATCCATTTGAAATCCGCTGTTCTGCAGATACTTTTGGTGACAAGGGTCTGGACCCCGATATGGGCAAGGGTGTTGGGCATGATCTGAGAAGTTATGGTCAAGTGGTATTCTGTCGGGACAACTTGAAAAAAAACGATTTTCCAGGTACCCATGGAGATATGAGTGTAGCAGAAACAAAAATAACGGGCAAGGCCGGTGGAGTACGCCTGGTTGTCGACAGCCGTTGTACCCTGCAGGGAGCGCCTGCCGCCTTATCTGCGGCCATTCGTGATCGACTGACCATTAAAAACCCCAAGTATGATGCGGCGGTGCGCTACGGCCGCTGGATCGGTAAGCAGTTAAAGCCCAAGTTGTATTTTTATCAGGAAACCAGAGACGGGTTGTCGTTTCCGCGCGGGTTTGCCAACCAGGCCGTGCTGCTCTGCCGAAAACACACCGGTGTTTCCCCTGAAATTATTGATCATCGCCGAGAGCTTGATCCGGTGGATATCTCTTTTTCCGGCCAGCTGCGTCCCTATCAGCAGCAGGCGGTCACGGCCGTGCTGAATCGATCTTTCGGGGTGCTTGAAGCCGGTACCGGCTCCGGGAAAACCATTATGGCCTTGAAGATTATTGCCGAACGTAAACAGCCGACCATGATCATTGTCCACTCCAAAGAGCTGCTTCACCAGTGGCAACAGCGGATCGGCGACTTTCTCGGCATAGAGGCGGGACAGGCGGGCGGGGGCAGGGTGAAGATTTTACCGGTGACGGTGGGCATCGTTAATACGGTACGCAATAAACTCACCGAGCTGGCCCCGCAGTTCGGGCATCTGGTGGTGGACGAATGTCACCGGGTACCGGCCAGCCTGTTTACCGATGTGGTTTCCGCCTTTGATGCCTGGTTCATGCTCGGGCTTTCCGCCACCGCCTTTCGCCGGGAAGACGGGATGACCCGGATAATCTACACCTACATGGGTGATCGCGCCCACGCCGTTGAAAGCGCCGAGCTTGTGGAAAGCGGGGCCATTGTCCAGCCTGAGTTTATCCAGAAGGAGACCGGGTTTACCTATGGTTTTCGCGGTGAGTATCCCAAGCTGATTAAGGCGCTGGCCAAAAATGAACCCCGCAATGATCAGATTGCAGGCGATATCGCTCAGCTTTTGAACAAAGGGCACAGCGGCACGGTTCTTGTCGTGTCCGACCGGGTGGCCCATTGCCGGGTCCTGCAGGAAAAGCTGGAACTTCTTGGTCATGACGCGGCCATGCTCACCGGGCGGGTCCACCCAGAAGAGCGGGAACGGATTGTTGCCCGGGTCCAGGCCGGAAAAATTTCAGTGTTGATTTCCACCCTGCAGTTGATCGGCGAGGGCTTTGACTGCCCCGGGCTTGCCACCATTGTCCTGGCAACGCCGATCAAGTTCGAGGGCCGCCTGCTGCAGGTGGTGGGCCGGGTGATGCGGCCGGCAGAGGGGAAAAAGGCCCTGGTTATTGATTATGCCGATGTCAAGGTGCCGGTGCTGCGCCGTTCCGCCGTAAACAGGAGTGAGGTCTTCAGCCGCTGGTGAAAATGCCTCCACACGGAAACATATTCCATCACCACTAATTGGGGTAAATCCTGATCATCTTGTTGTTTTTCCACTCGCCGACATATTTAAAACCACTGGGAAAGATGAGGGTGCCGCGGCCGTTCTTGAGCCCCTCTTTCCAGCTGCCCACATACTGGTTGCCGTTGGCCTGCTGGTGGGTTCCATGGCCGTTCATCTTGCCTTCTTTCCATTCACCGACAAAACGTCCATCGTCAATTGACTGATAGGTTCCGTAGCCGTCCCACTGGTCGTTTTTCCAGGTGCCGATGTACCTGGAACCGTTGGTCCTGGTCAGGGTTCCGTATCCGTTCTTGAGGCCGTTTTTCCACTCGCCGGTATACCGGTCTCCATTCCTGTAGGTCAGGGTTCCGTGACCGTGTTTATCGCCGTTTTCCCACCCGCCGCTGTAGCGTTCACCATTTGCCCAGGTATACACACCCTGACCGTTGCGGCAGTCACCGCTCAGGCAGACATCGCGATAGCGCTCACCGACGGCGGTTGTGAATATGCCTTTGCCGACATCAACATCGTCGTTCCAGCGGCTTTCGTAGGTGTCGCCGCTGATATACAGAAAACGGCCGGGCCCCTGCTTTTTGCCGTTTTTCCATGTGCCTTCAAAGCGATCACCGTTGGCATAGGTTATGGTGCCTTGACCGTTTGGTTCATCGTTGCTCCAGTTCCCTTCGTATCGGTCTCCGGTGGCACGGGTGCCGGTACCGTAACCGTCTTTGCGGCCCATCTTCCACTGACCGGCATACATGTCTCCGTTTGCCTCGGTAAAGGTACCGTCGCCATTTAACTTGCCGTCTTTCCAGGTTCCTTCAAAATGTTCACCGCTGTCCAGAAACAGTGTTCCCCGGCCGTTGGTGCAGTCCCCCTTTACGCAGTTGGAGGCGCAGCCGGTGAGAAAGAGTGCAAAAG
>CAZPXI010000361.1:0-3086 GCA_964590715.1 uncultured Desulfobulbus sp. | reverse complement strand
TAATCCCTAATCCCTTAAAACGGTTGCATGGTCCAGATACCGCAAGGACAGGTGTCGGCACAGAAGCCGCAGGCAATGCACTTATTATCATCGGAGACATACTCGTAGTTTACTCCGTCCACTTCATCGGCAACAAGCTCGCGCCTGGAAATCGCATGGGTCGGACAAATGGTCTCACAGAGATGACAGTCACGGCAGGAACCGCAGCTCAGACAACGGGCCGCCTGATGATTTTCAGTATCCCCCTTTTCCTCAGCCGGATCGTAATGGGCAAAAGTCAGGGCCTCGTACTTAATCAACTCTTTGGCAAAGGGTTTCCACTCCTCACCTTTTAAAGTCGCCGCGATATACTCGCCGGTTCTCTTACCGGCGCCGAGGGCATTGGTTGCAAGCCCGGGCCGCTCAACATCACCGACCGCAAGAATCTTGGGATCGCTGGTTCTTCCGGTCTCGTCGGTCTTAATCCATGAGCCGCCGGCCACATTGATCACCTCGACTGAATCGGGCAGAAAAGAGACCTTGGGCACATCACCGATAGAGATGATAACCGTCTGCGCCGGAATCAGCTCGCCGGAATCAGTCACCAGTCCTTCTTCGGTCACCCGCTCGGTCATCACCGGCCATTTAAAGGTGGCTCCCAGAGCCTCGGCAGCATCACGTTCCTTGCCGAATGCCAGCGGTTTCTGGATATCGACCATGGTCACCTGGTCGGCGCCCAGGCGATAACATTCAGCCGCCACATCGCAACCCACGTTGCCGGCACCGATGATAACCACCTGCTTACCGGTTTTCATGGGGCTGTCGCTCTTGGCCGCCTTGAGATAGTCAAGAGCCGGAATAACCAGTTCATGCCCCGGAAAAGGAATCGTTTTCGGCTGATGGGTTCCCACACCGATCACGACAAAATCATATTCCTTTTTGAGCTCTTCGACCTTATCCTTGCTCATGGACACCCCGAAATGAACAGTAATATTCTCCTCTTTCAGGAATCGGTCAATCTCCACCTCCCAGACCGCTTTTGATAAACGCTCCCAGGGAATGGTCTGGGCAAGTTTACCGCCCAGCTGGTTGTCCTTTTCAAATATATGGGCTTCAATGCCGTTGAGGGCCAGATGCCAGGCCGTTGCCATACCGGCCGGACCGCCACCGATAATTGCCACCTTCTTCCCAATGGACGGCAGGGGTTTTGGTGGTTCGGCCGTACGGACGGCCTTGCCGAGCACCTGAACGTCAATGGAGTAATCAACCTTTTTTCGCGAACAGTTCTGAATACAGAGATTCGGGCAGATTGTTCCACAGACCGAGGCCGGAAAAGGGGTATAGCGAAGCAGCATCTCATAGGCTTCTTCGGTTTTCCCCTCGCGAATCAGACGCAGACGGTCAATGGTGGGGATATGCATGGGACAGTAATAGGTACACGGAGCTGCGGAGCTGCGGTTGGCCCAGAATGGCTTTCGCCTTCGGAATTCACCCGATTCAATCACTCCGATAACCGAACGCTCAAGTCCGGGTGCAAGATCACGCAGGGGATCCCCGCCGCCAAAGCCCTGGCTCCACACCCGCCGGGAGAACTCAGCCATGGGCATGGGGCCCGAGAACATCAGAGCCCGCTCCTGGGGGGTGATGGACGTCAGCAGATTCCAATCGTCACGGACGGATAAAGTCTCAAGCAGCTCAGGCCGGTTAATAGCCTCGAGATAGCCGGGAAGTTTATCAACCAGCCACTGCCACTCTTCATCGTCGGGCTTTGATAATTTTGCATTGGTGCGGGAATAGGTGTCATCGGTTGTACCGCGGTAATAAATCTGACCGCCGACCATGCCGACACAGGGCCGATAGCCAAGAACATTATCGGGATTCTTTGCCTCCACCCCGCAGACAATGCCGATACCGCCGCAGTTGAACTCGGCAAAGGTGTCACCGACCGAACCTAGAACCCACATCTCCGGTTTTTCATACTCAGGGTTCCACTTGGTCATGGTCAGGCCGCGGGAACCGATGGAGCCGCCGATCATAACCCGGCCACCGGCCATGGCATTACAGACCCCGTTGGTGGCGTTGCCTCGGACAATAACATCAGCGCCGATATTCAAATAACCGACATCATCGGATGCCGCGCCTTCGCAGATGATGGTCGCGCCGAACTGCCCCATACAACCGAGACGCTGACCGGCCGGTCCTTTAATCCGGATGGTCAGGGGATGGGTTTCCGTGCCAAGCCGCAGGCCGATATTATGTTGGCCAAACGACTCAAGGATCAGTTCATCCGCTGCAGCCGCTGCGCCGCGAACCTCTTCCTCAAAGATCTTGGAGGTCAGCCGCCGTCCGTTTTCATCTTTACCGCGAACTGTTACAATCTTCCTCTCTTGTGTACTCATGTCAGCTATCAGTCGTGTATAAGTTAACCACGCTCCTCCTGGTCAGGAAGCTGGTCCGCGTGGCTGGAAAATCCGTCCCTGCCGGTCAGTTGGTGATCAGCAGATATATTTAATTTTCAGGCGCTCGGCCGCATCGGCATCATCAATGCCGAGGGCATCGGACATGCCGATGGGCAGACTCTGTGAACGTCCCAGCGGGGCCATGATCTTCTTCATCTCCGTCCGGATTGCCATGAAAGTTTCGGCCACCCGCTGAGCCACATCATCGGGATCAAGCCGACGGAACAGTTTCGGATTCTGCGAGGTAATGCCCTTGGGGCATATACCAACATTGCAGACATTGCAGCGTCCCTTCTCGTTGCCGAGGCAACCGGCACAGGACTGCATGATATATTTACCGATATGGACACCGGATGCTCCAAGCATAATCAAGGCCATACCGTTCTGGGTCACGTTACCGTTTTTACCCACACCACCGGCGGCAAAGAGCGGAATTTCGTTCTGACGCCCCTGGGCCACCAGATCCAGGTAACACTCGCGCAGGTTGGAGGCAATCGGATGGCCGGTTGCATCCAGGGATACATTATAGGCTGCGCCGGTTCCGCCATCGATACCGTCGATGAGCAGCGCTCCGGCATAGGGGTTACGAACCAGGTTATTGAGCACGGATTTGGCTGAAGTGGAACCGGAAATCTTGGGATAGACCGG
>CAZPXI010000360.1:0-3106 GCA_964590715.1 uncultured Desulfobulbus sp. | reverse complement strand
TGTGGTGCTAGCCGAATATTTACCCTTTTTAAGTCGTACATCTCTGGAGAATATCAATGGCGGAAAAAGAAGAAAATGATGTGCAGGCGGAAGGTAGCGGCGGGAAAAAGAAGCTGATCATCCTTATAGTCGCCGGTCTCATCCTGCTGCTCGGTATTGGTGCGGCAGTGTACTTTCTCTTTCTGAAAAAACCGCCGCCTGAGGAAGAGGTCAAAAACGAACAGGTGGAAATGGTTCAACCGCCTACCGACGAAGAGACTGCCATCGGGCCGATGATCGACATCAATGAATTTATCGTCAACATCATCAGCGAGGAGGGGACCCATTACGTCAAGGCCTCTCTGACCCTGGAAATGAGTAATGAAGCGGTACTTGAAGAGGCGAATAAACGCATGCCGCAGATTCGCGATGCAGTCCTGCTGCTTATCGGCAACAAGACCTTTGAAGAACTCCAGGACCTGCAGGGCAAAAAACAGCTCAAAGCCGAGCTCAAGAGCAAGATTAATTCTTTTTTGAAGACAGGCCGTATTAAAAGCGTCTATCTGACAGATTTTGTGGTCCAGTAACAGGGAAACTCGTGGAACCTATTCTCAGCAAAGAAGAAATCACCGATCTGCTATCAGCTATACGGGAAGGTGCGATCAATGTAGACTCCATTGAGGATCGCGGCCCTGGTCATGGAATACCGAAGATCGCCCATGAAGTTAATCTGCTGGGGTTATATAACCGAGACGATACCAGTGGGGAGATGCGCATCCCCAACCTTGATATTGTTCTTGATGTTTTTGCCCGTAACTTTGGTACCTCGCTTACAAATACCCTGCAGCGGACCTTTCAGGTTGAGCGTGAAGACATTATCACCTCCAACTTCCAAAGCAGCCTGATGGCACTGAACAATCAGGGAGCAATTGGTATTTACAGCACCGACCCCCTCAAGCATGGCTGTCTTTTCCACTTCGATAATCTCCTGGCCTTCACCTTGCTTGAAATCATGCTCGGTTCTTCAAGCTCAAATGAACTGCTGGCCCTGGAAAGAAATCTGACCACCATTGAGATCAATGTGCTCAAAAACACCATGACCGGCCTGTGTACGGATCTGAGTCGAGCCATGTCCCCGGTCGTTCAAATGAAGCCGGAATTGATCAAGGTGGAAAACAATTTTCGTCTGGTCAATATTGTTGATGCCGAAACCGAAGTTCTTATAAGTACATTTCATATCACATCAGGCAATGAACCGGCCGGACAGTTGCGCCTTATAATCCCGTATCTCACCCTTGAACCGATGCGGGAAAAATTCAAGGAAATCGTCTCGGTCACGCAAACCGCCTATACCTGGGGCAATTTCTTTGCCGAAGAGGCCCTTGAAATGGAATGCACAGTAACCGCTCAATCCGGTACCATTTCCATGAGTATTCGTGAGATCATGCAGCTACGGAGCGGTGACATTGTCGATCTTGGCTATGATCCGGATCGACCGCTTGATGTTCTTGTAGAAGACAAACCAAAATTTTCCGCTGTGCCCGGCCAACGAAACGGCAAAAAGGCTTTTCATATCACCGGACCTCTCAGCAATCGCTTAGGAGAACACTATGGAACCCGCTGAACCCACAGACCAGATGCACTCTGGTGACACCCTGCAACCTGAAGAGACTGCGGAGTTACTTGAAGAGACCAGTCCACGAAGCACTCCTGCCCGGGAACAGGGATCCGGTGACATCAGGCGGGATCTGGAATTTCTTTTTGACGTTCCCCTGCAGGTCTCAATAGAAGTCGGTCGGGCCCGGATTCTACTCAAAGATCTCCTGCAGATGGGAGAGGGGTATGTTGTCGAGCTCGACAAGTTTGCCGGAGACCCGCTGGATCTCTATGTCAATTCCAGGCTGATTGCAAGGGGTGAGGCCGTCAAGGTCGGTGATAAGTTCGGGATCAAATTGACTGAAGTCGTCAGCCAATCGGATCGAATTGCCAAACTCGGGTAACCATTTGAAATTTTTTATATTTTTTACATTTACCATTATTTTCTTCATGTACGCTACCTCCGCTCAGGCGGCCGAGGCGCTTACCATGGGGTCGGGCCTGCTGCGCATGTTGTGGGCGCTTCTGGTTGTTATCGGCGTTATTCTGATCATATTCGGGCTGGCCAGAAAACGCTTCGGCCTTGGCCGCATGCAACAGGGGAATATCAAAATTCTGGAACTACGACATATCATGCCGAAAACCACCCTGGCCCTGGTGGAAGTACGCGGCAAGGTCATGCTGCTTGGTATCGGAGCAGGCCGAATCAACCTGCTGGCGGACTATCCTGAAAACGCTGCCGATACAACCGACTTTGACGCCCTGCTGGCCAAACAACAGTGAAACCTTTTTTCCTTATAATTCTGAGCGTTCTGCTGCTCCCTGATGTTGCCCAGGCCGTAAACCTGCCGACCCTTTCCCTGGGCGTCAAAGATGCCGCCACGCCTCAGGAAGTTTCCACCGCCCTGCAGGTTCTGTTTGTTCTGACCATTCTCTCCATTGCCCCGGCTATCTTGTTGATGACCACCGCATTTACCCGCATCGTCATCGTGCTGGGCTTTGTCCGGCAGGCAATGGGCACCCAGAACATGCCGCCGAACCAGATTATTATCGGACTTTCCCTGTTCCTGACTTTTTTTGTCATGTCACCGGTTTTCAACCAGATCAACACCAGTGCCCTGCAACCGTACATGAAAGAACAGATCACCCAGAAGGAGGCCCTTGACAAGGCCATGGGCGCCATGCGGGAGTTCATGTTTTCACAGGTTCAGGAAAACGAATTACAGCTTCTGATCGACATAACTAAAAAAGAACAACCAGCCAACAGAAAAGACATTTCTACAACTATTCTGATTCCGGCCTTTATGCTGTCGGAACTCAAACTTGCCTTTCAGATGGGGTTCATGATCTATGTCCCCTTTCTGGTTATCGACATGATCGTCGCCTCGGTCCTGATGTCCATGGGCATGATGATGCTGCCACCCATTGTCATCTCTCTGCCGTTTAAACTGCTGCTCTTTGTTCTGGTTGACGGCTGGCATCTGGTGGTCGGTTCATTAATGAAAAGCTTTGGCTAACATATCAGGTTTCA
>CAZPXI010000359.1:0-3111 GCA_964590715.1 uncultured Desulfobulbus sp. | reverse complement strand
TGGAGATATCCTCCGGTGTCCCTTCCATAAGGATATGGATGGTTTTCGGCAGGAGGGTTGCAGCCTGATAGAGCACATATCCGGCAATGAGGATGGTCAGTGCCGTATCCGTCCAGAACCAGCCGTAGAGCAGGATAAGGCTACCGGCGACGATCACTCCGGCTGAGGCCAGGGCATCGGAGACATTATGAAGAAAGGCGGCGCGAATGTTCATACTGTGTTTTGACATGCTGAATGTCAGAATTGCCGTGGCCACATCGATTACCAGGGCAACGCCCGCCACAACGATCACCGTCCAGCCGTCAATACTTTTCGGTTCATAGATTCGCCACAGCGCCTCATAGATCAGATACAGCCCCACAATCACCAGGGTGACGAGATTAATCAGAGCGGCAATGACCTCGGCCCGCTTATAGCCGAAGGTTTTAAAGGAATCAGCCGGTCTCCTGCCGATCCTACGTGCCACCCAGGCAATCAGCAGAGCGGCTGCATCGCTGAAATTATGCAGGGCATCGGCAATCAGGGCCAGACTGCCGGAGAGAATACCACCAACCACCTGTGCCAGGGTCAAGACCATGTTGATGACAATAGCCCAGATCAAACGGCGGTCGCCCATACCTTCAAGATCGTGATGATGATCGTGTCCGTGTCCCATTTTTCTCCCTGGAAAGCAAAGTCCCTGAGAATGAGTCTGAAAATACCGCCGACCACCGGCCAAATGGTAAAGGAAGACAAAAAAATCAACCCACAGGCCGTCCACCGAGTGCCTGACGAAGCTCCCGACCCAGTTGCACCATGGTATACGGTTTGCGAATAAAGGAAGCCGCGCCAAGAGAAAGAGCCTTTTTCACCTCCTCGCTTTCCGAGAATCCGCTGGCAATAATCGCCTTGAGTCCCGGCCTGTGATCAAGCATCAGTTCATAGCAGCGGCGACCGTTCATGCCGGGATCCATCAGCATGTCCAACAGGACCAGATCAAAAGACTCCTCAGCGATCAAGACGACGGCCTCTTCTCCGGAAGCAGCGATGCGGACGCTATAGCCCAGAGATTCCAGCAACTGGCAGGCAATACCCCGCTGCTGCTCCTCATCATCCACAACCAGGATCAGCTCTCCATTGCCCAGCAGATCCTCTCTTGACTCCTCCTCCTTCTGCAAATTGACATGCTCCCGGGTTGCCGGAAAAAAAAGGTTGAAGGTGGTTCCACGGGTATCACTTTCTATGGTGATATCACCGCCGTGATCCTGCACTGTATTCCAGACAATGGTCAGACCCAGCCCGGTCCCGCTTTTCCCCATCACCTTTTTGCTGTAAAAGGGCTCAAAGACATGCTCCATATCCTCTGATGAAATACCGGGACCGGTATCGGAAACGGACAGAAGGACATATTCACCCCGCTTCAGATAATTGTTTTCTGCAACGGGCTGCTCGATATAGCGATTGGCCGTGGTCACCGTGATGGTTCCGTCACCACCCATGGCTTCCACGGCATTGAACAACAGATTGTTCAATGACTTTCGAATATGAATGGGAGAACAGGAGACATTGAGGAGGTCCGAGTCCAGAACCGATGTACAGACCAATCGACCATGAGCTGCCTTGAGCTGCCTCCATTCCGGAGATTCCAACTGCTCCCTGACCAACGTGTTGAAATTAATTGGTTCCCTGGCCGCCGCCACTCCCCGGCTGACGGTAAGCATATCGGACACAACTTCAGCCGCCCGCAGTCCGGATTTTCGAATGGTTTCAAGGGGGGCACGCAATTCACTCTTCCGGGGCAGTTTCATCAACAACAATTCAGGATAACTAACGATTCCGGAGAGAATATTGTTCAGATCGTGGGCCACCCCGCTGGCCATCAAACCAACGGCCTCCATCTTCATGGAGCGGTGCAATTTATCCTCCATCTCCTGCTGCCTGCTGACATCCATGAAAAAGGCAAAATGATAGGACTCATTTTCGTATTCGAAATAATTGAGATAAATCTCAGCTGGAAAGGTGGAGCCGTCCTTACGAAAACAGGTTGTAGTCAACGTATAAAATGCACTTTCCTGCATGTCCTGCAATTCCTGCTGCCAACGTTCCGGAGTAATTCCTGCATCCAGATCGACAACTGAAAGACTGGTCATCTCCTCGGGTTTGTAGCCCAGAAGCGAAGCAGCGGCCTTGTTGGCATGGATAATGGCAGTCTCTTCCAGTACGGAAGAATTTTGTACCCAGATAATGGGAAAGACACAGGTCTCTACAGCGTGCTGGGTAAAAAGGAGCTGTTGCTCGGCCAGGCGAAGCTGTTCCGCCTGCCGCTGTATTTCCCTGTTTCGACGCTCAAGTTTACGATTATACTTGCCCAGGGTATAGGTGCGAAAGAGCAAAAAAAGAAGACCAGCCAGTACAAAGGGCGCAATCTTCCACAACAGACGGTAATCGCGGCTCTGTTCGAAGCGGACGGCAATCCAGTTATTGAGAATTTTCTGTTGCGTAGCCGGGGCAACGGAGGCAATGGCCTTATCAAAAATCTGCGCCAGCAGAGGCTCATCATTTCTTGCGCCGATCCCAAGCTTCCAGCGCTCATCGAACTTGCCTGAAACTTTGAGTTCGCCGACAAACTCCTTCTGAATGGTATAGCCGACCGTGGCCAGCGTGCCGATGAAACCAAAGATCTTTCCCTCCACCACCCGGGTCAACCCATCGGTCACCGAGGCCACATCGACGATCTGCATCTTCGGGTAGCGCTTGCGCAACAGTTCATTAAAGGCATAGCCTTTGACTATGCCGATTTTTTGGTCCGTTATAGCGGAGACATCATCGATAAAAGGGGTTTCGTTTTTGGCGGCCATCACCAGGGGAATATCGAGATAGGGCCGGGTAAAATTCATATAGGTTTCCCGCTCCGGCGTCGGCATGGCCAGAGAGAAAATGTCACATTTCCTTGCCTTGGCATAGTCTATGGACTGCGTCCAGTCCTCGGTGGGAACCAGGACAATGGGCATGCCGATTCTCTGTGCAAACAGATCCATATATTCGGCAGTCATCCCGATATGACGACCGTTTTCAATTTCTTCCAGCGGCATCCAGTCCGGATCAACACACATGGTAATCCGCTGTTTCCCG
>CAZPXI010000358.1:0-3112 GCA_964590715.1 uncultured Desulfobulbus sp. | reverse complement strand
TCCGGGACGGGCCCGCCGCTGTAACCGGGGACGAATTTCGCTGAATGCCGCTGTCAAGGAAAACGGACAGGAAGGCGCGAAAGGAGGCTGAACCGGAAGTCAGAAGACCTGCCTGAACACATACACGACTTCCCCGCGGATCGGGAAGGCCATGATTCTGTGGATAACAGGGATATCCCGGATCGATTCTTTTTCATTCTTCGATCCGGGATTTTTTTATTCTCAGTCCCGGAACACAGGAGGCAGCATGCAAAAGCAACAGCAAGACGATAACCTGCTGACCATCGGCGAAAACCTGCACATCTTCAACCCCGCTTTCCGAAGAGCCCTGGAACAACAGGATCAGGCGGCCCTTGCCCAGCTGGCCGGGCAATACCTTGCCGGCGGCGCCGGGTCTCTGGCCATAAATCTCGGGCCTGCCAGGTCAATGCACGACAGGTTACCGTGGGTTATTGAGACAATCCAGCAACACATCCCGACACCCCTGTTTCTTCCGGCAATCAGCAACGGCCTGGAGCAGGCCCTGAAATGTCACCAGGGAAGAGCGACAATCAATGCAGTGACCGCCGACCCAGCTCACCTTGATAAAACCATGAAAATCGCCCGGGACTATGAAACAGATCTGGTCGTTTTGTTGACCAAACCGGGTCTGCGCAACAATGAAGCCCCGCAGCGTCTGCAGATAGCGCTTGATGTCCTGGAACGGGCAGACGGGATCGGCCTGCACGGAGAGCAGCTCTACCTTGATCCGGTTCTCTCGGTCAGAACGGATCCTGTTGCCTGGAATCTGACCGGCGGTATGCCCGACCTGGATCCGATCCTGCAGACCATCTCCCTGATCGGTGAGCTCTCAGCCGGACGGGTGCAGACCATTGTCGGGTTAAGTAACGGCACGCTGGGGCTCTCTGCTGAAAAACGCTCCAGCCTCCATTGCCGAATGCTGCCCCTGCTGGTGCAATCCGGCCTGGACGCCGTTATTCTCAACAGCCGGGATCAGGCCCTGATGGATATTGCCCGTTCCCTGAAACGACAGCGCAGCCCGCACCGGAAAGCAGCCTGACTCGTCAAGACATCCGCAGCTTGAACAGCCCGGAAACTTATATTCATCATTACGGCTTGGTTTTCCAGGACCGGGTGCGGAACCGCTCCCACTGGCTGCGGTAATATTTTCTGTTTTCCGGATCGAGCCGCGCGGCCTTAACTTCCTGGGCCAGGGCCTCTTCAACCAGACCGTTGGCCCAGTAGGCGGTGGCCAGAGTATCAAGGATAAACCCCTCTTCCTTGAGCATGGCGGCGGTCCGGGCCAGGGTCAGGGCCCGGACCGGATCGCGCACCGACTCATCCCGGGCCGTCAATAGGAGCCAGGCCAGATTGTTGTTGAGCTCCGCATTCATCGGGTTCAGCGCCAGGGCCCGGTCATAGGCATCGATGGCCTTTTTTTCCATCGCCTTCTTCTGCATCAGATCGCCAAGTAGCTGCAACCACCGGCTGTTTTCCGGTTCCTGTTTCAGCTTCTGTTCAAGCACCGCTTCAGCATACCGGGTCTCGAAACCCGCAGCCATGGACTCCACATCAACCCGCTGCATACCGAGAACAACACAGAGGATCACCAGAAAATACACCCCCAGGCTTGCATAGACCTTACGATCCTGGCGACGAATTAGCGTTGGATCCTGCTCACATTTTTCCAAAAAATCAATTCGTTCCCCAATACCGAAGTGATGCCAGCTCTTCTCATCCCTGATATTGCCGCTTAAAACGGCAATCTTTTCAAAGGAACGGATCAGGGGCCTGCTCGTTCCCTGGGCCTTAAAGACGTACAGGTCGGCCTGGCGTTCAAAATTACGAATAAAATAGCCGAAGATAAAACGAAAATAAATCAGCATGAACACCAGCAGAGGCAGCGAGGCCAGCACAGCGAGCAGGGCGTCAGGGCCGGTCTTAAAAAACCCGAGCAGACGGTAAAAAGTTTCACTGCCGAGCAGCAGGTACGGTAAGGGCTCGGCAAGGGCTCCGGCCACAATGGAAAAACCGAAAAAAAGCACAATGTAGAGCACAAGATGCATCTTTTTGACATGGCCGATTTCATGGGCCAGCACCGAGTCCAACTCCTGTTCATCAAGTGTTTCCAACAGGGCCGGGGTGATCAGCAGGTAACGAAATTTGGGCACAATACCCATTATTCCGGCGGTGAGGACCTGGCCCTCAAAAAGAGGCCAGTATAGAATTTCGGAAGAAAAACCCTGCGAGTGGCAGAAGGCCTCTATCCGCTGTCGTAAAGGACCCTGCGGCATGGGCTTACACCCCCAGAGCCAGCGGACAAGGGGCGGAAAAAACAGGGCAAGAAAGCAGACAAAGACCGCAAAGAGCAGCAGATCGCCCCAGGGGGAAGTCAGCAGGGCCTGAAAGCCCGGCCAGGGCAGCAGGGCCAACAGGTCAAAGGCCGCCGACAGCACCAGAAAAGGGAGAACAATGGGCAGATTCGCCTTGATGTTGGAAATAATAAAGGCCGGGGAAGAATATTTCCGTTGGAAAACCGCTTCGTAAGCGGGACGTCCCTTGATCCACATGATGGAGAGCAGGAGAAAAAAAACGGCAAGACCGGCAAAATTTTCCAAGACCGGCAGGTGGTCATCCATGGACAGTGGATGGAGATAATATTTCAGATCCAGTCCATAAGTGAAAAAAATGAAAACCGCAACCGCAAGCAGAGAGAGTTTTTTTTCAGCGGAAAAATACAGGCGCGAAGAACCATGCAGGGACCGGCCGTAGAGCTTTCCGGCAATGCGGGCAAAAAGGAAGAGGGCAAACATAGCGGAGAGCAGCGCCGTCCAGGGGGCGGGCATGGGTTCCCTTGCCGGAGTATTGGTGGAAAAGACAAAGATCACCACCAGGAAATAGATTAAATTGGTATATATCATAAAAGTACGGGGCCTCGGAATCAGTGATCAGGGCACGATCCATCATAATTCAGAATCGGTCAAAAAAGAGCTTGACCGAGAATATTTTTCTGGTAATATAAAATATTTTACGTAATCATTGGGCCTATAGCTCAGTTGGCTAGAGCCACCGGCTCATAACCGGTCGGTCCCTGGTTCGAGTCCAGGTAGGC
>CAZPXI010000357.1:0-3114 GCA_964590715.1 uncultured Desulfobulbus sp. | reverse complement strand
TGGAACAGGGAGTGGCCCGCTCACTTGCCTGGGCCGAAACCGGCTGGCCGGTCACCTTCGGCCCGGGCGGGGTTGAGGTCTCCTCTCTGCAGCAGGCCGGGGCTCTGCCGGAAAATTTTGTATATCGAGAAGAGGCCTTGGATTACTGGCAGACTGTGATGCAACTTGGCATAGAAGCTGCCGCCTGCGGAGAAAATTCCATCACCTGTCTGAAAAAAGGCGATCTCAAAACAGCCGAGGACTGGGTGTATCAGGCCCTGTTCATTGAACGCCCCTGTGCGCAATACTCGGCAACCTGGAAAACCATCCACGAATCTTTACTCAGCAGGATCGCTGAATAAAAAAATTATGCGCTTCTCGGTTTCACCCGGCTGGTTGCCTTGGCCTGCAGGGGATCATCGGGCCAGAAATGCTTGGGATAACGCCCTTTGAATTCTTTTTTCACCTGATGATAGCTGCCCTCCCAGAATCCCTTGAGATCATCGGTAATCTGGACCGGACGTCGGGCCGGTGACAGGAGATGCAGCAGTACCTTCACCCGGCCCCGGCAGACGGTTGGCGTCTCCTCCAGGCCAAACATCTCCTGCAGCCGGACCGGCAGGATCGGAGGTTCGCCCGCCCGGTACTGCAAGCGAACCCTGGAACCACTCGGGACCCGGATATGGGTCGGCGCCTCCTGCTCCAGCCGCTGTTGCTGTTTCCACTCCATCTGGTTTCGTAAAATTTCCTCAAGACGGAGTGCACGCACATCGGCCGCTGTCTTCATCCTGTTCAGATAGGGGCCAAGCCAGTGTTCAAGGCTCTCCATCAGGCCCGCATTAGAGAGATCAGGCCAGTCCGATCCCAGCTGCCAACAGCGCAAACTCAAAATCCGCTGCTGCAGCTCCCGTGATTCTCGGTTCCAGGGCAGAAGCTGCAACTCCGTCCGCCTGATCTCCGCCAGCAGTGCGATTCTGACATTTTCCGGATCCGGGCGGGCAACCGGTTTTCGGGCAACCTCCATTTTCCCGAGCATCATACGTTGCAGGGCACGCACAACCTGCTGCTGACGATCATAGAAAACCTCTTCTGTGCGGCAACATCTCCGCCCATGCAGATCCAGCAGTTCTTTTCTTTCAAGGGAAGCGGCGAGAAAAACCCGCCCATCCCGGCGTCCACCATCCATGGCGGCAACCACAAGAAAAGGCGTGGTCTGAAGCCGGTCATGGGGCGGGAGAACGGCTCCCCGGCCCGAGACCAGTTGATACTTGAGACTTGACTCCGGACGCTGTGCGGCGATACGGTCTGGATAGGCCAGCGAAAGCAGGCCGCCCGGGCTGGAAGTTGTCCCGGTTTCGGAACCCGCCTGTTTTTTTACCAGCTGCACCAGCTGGCGGCTGACCCGATCAACCTGGCGAATGATCGATCCCCCTGCCCTGCCCCCGCGTTTACCACTCTGTCGAAACCGGTCCAGAACAAAAAGTCGATCCTCAATATCCACCGAATCTGCATTTCGCAGGAAGTCCCGCTCCGAAATCAGGGCCGCTATATCACAGGCCAGGCGCAGACTGCCAATTCCCCCAGTCTGCAGAAGCATATGAGCCAGCCGCGGATGGACCGGTAATCCCGCCATCTTCCTGCCGATTTTGGTCAGGGCACCGTTTCCGTCTAGGGCCTCCAGTTGAAAGAGTAATTCCCCTGCCTTGGCCACGGCATGGGGATCGGGCGGATCCAGCCAGCGCAACTGATCCGGCGAATGGACTCCCCAGAGGGCAAGTTCAAGGACCAGGGGCGCAAGGTCGGCCTGAAGGATTTCCGGGCGGTCAAAGGGCTGCAGACCAAGTTCCACCCCCTTGCTCCATAACCGGTAGCAGGTGCCCGGTCCGAGACGACCGGCCCGGCCGCTGCGCTGCTGTGCAGAGGCCCTGGAAATGCGAACCGTTTCCAGCCGGCTCAATCCGCAGGTCGCATCAAAACGAGGCACTCTCTTCCAGCCGCAATCCACCACCGCTGTAATCCCCTCGATGGTCAGGCTGGTTTCGGCAATGGTGGTGGTAACAATCACCCGCCGTCGGCCTGCCGAATCCGGACGAACTGCCCGGGTCTGCTCGGAAAGCTTCATGGCACCGTACAGGGGCAGAACAATGGTATCATCTGCAACTATCGGTGCCAGCCCCTCCATCACCCGGTGAATCTCCCCCCTGCCGGGTAGAAAAACAAGAAGATCGCCGGACTGTTCCTTCAGTGCCTGCAGCACCCCCCGCACCGTCATCCGGGCAATATGATCCGGCCGGGGACTGTCCAGATCGGCCGGGGGCGGCAGGTAGCAGATCTCGACCGGGTACAGTTTTCCCTCTCCCCTGATGACCGGTGCTCCATCAAACAGGGTAGAAAGTGTGTCCCCCTCCAGGGTCGCCGACATGATCAGCAGGCGCAGATCCTCGCGCAACCCCTCCTGGATATCCAGACACAGAGCCAGGGCCAGGTCCCCTTCCAGGGAGCGTTCGTGAAATTCATCAAAGATAATCAGGCCGACACCATCAAGTTCAGGGTCCTGCTGCAGATGCCGGGTCAGGACGCCCTCGGTGATCACTTCCACTCGGGTTTTTGGGGAGATTTTCTGATCAAAGCGAACCCGGTAACCGATTGTTTCCCCCACCTGTTCACCCATCTGCCCGGCCATAAAAGATGCAGCCAGACGGGCGGCCAGACGGCGGGGTTCAAGCAGAAGTATTTTTTTTCCGGCCAGCCAGTCTTCCCGCAGGAGGGCAACCGGAACCACGGTTGTCTTACCGGAACCGGTGGGGGCCGTGAGGAGCGCTGAATGCTCTGTTGCCAGTGTCTCTTTGAGCTCGGGCAGAACGGTATGTATCGGCAGGACAGCGGTCATTTATTTTATATTTTCGGTATTGAAGAACAGGTTGGTAAAATAGTACTTGACGATTTTCAGGTGGATCACTATTGTATTACAAAAAATTAAATCGTAACACTTTTCTTCCATGCATCTATCTGAAGGTATTCTCTCACTGCCGATTCTGGCCGGTGGCGGCGTTATCGCCGTTCTGGGCACAGCTGTCGGATTGAAACGGCTTGACTATGACCATATCATAGGGACGGCCCTGCTGTCCTCGGCTT
>CAZPXI010000356.1:0-3122 GCA_964590715.1 uncultured Desulfobulbus sp. | reverse complement strand
AAGCGTACACCTCTTTGACCGCCTACACTATTCTGCTGTTTACTCTGCTGCCGCTGGTGATATTGGGTAAACGATACCAGCGGGCTCTGCTTAATGGTGTCGGATTGCTGGGTGCAAGTTGTACGGCCTTTGCGATTGATTTTCCCACCCCTTTTTTTCCGATGCTGGCGCTTTTTTTATTCGCGGCCAATGTCATAGCATTTTCCTTTGAAAATCGGCGGGTCAGGTGGCCTCATGCCCTTCTGTATGTGATGATGGTCCTGCTGTGGTTCATGTGGGCGGTGAAACTGCATGCCCCGCTGGCTAAGGGGATGGAGACCATGCCGGATGTTGCCTTGTCCTGGTTTCTTCCAATCACCCTGTTGACGGTGTTCACTTTTATTGGATTTTCCGTGTACAC
This sequence comes from uncultured Desulfobulbus sp., assembly GCA_964590715.1. Lineage (GTDB taxonomy): Bacteria > Desulfobacterota > Desulfobulbia > Desulfobulbales > Desulfobulbaceae > DRLX01. Next base: position 2,722 of record CAZPXI010000356.1, on the reverse strand, counting down.
CTCTTTTTTTAGAGGGGATTCCCTGGACCCGTTTGACCTTGCCCTGCCGACAATCAATGTCCTCTGGCTCTATCCTGTCTGCAGTCTGGTGATTCTTCCCTGGGTGGGTGATGATCAGTTGCTGGGGTATGCCGGTCTAGCCTTGGCGGTAGGCCATTTCATCGTTGCCGGGGCGATTTTTAAATTCAGTCGTCAGGGCGGTCCCGGTATCTGTGCCTATGTTTTTTCCGGAGCCACCCTGATGGTCATGGCTACACTTGGCGCTGTGGACAATATCCTGCCTGCTCTGCCGCTCTGGGGATTTGTTGCCCTGCTGCTGTCTCTTGCTTCCCAGGCCTGTGAGATAGGCGGGATCCGTCTCACTTCCTACCTGCTGCAATGTGTTGCCACTGTTCTTGGTATTACATACGGGGTGTTTCTGCCTGGAACGGCTGCGCCGGTTCTCTCCATTTTCGTTGTCGGTTCCCTGGCCGTAATGAGTGCATTTCAGTATCAGTGGAGCCGCAAACATCCAATTAGCTGCAGTATCGGTTTTTTTGCCAAATTTGATCCCAGGGATCATTCAGCAGTTGTGCTGTTGTTTACAGCCCTGATCAACGGATTCTGCATGATTCAGCTGGTTGCTGTTGGTTTGCTTGCCGCTTCAGCAGAACCCGTTAATGCGCTGCTCGGTGCACAGTCTGTGTTCATTAATGTCGGGGCGATAGGACTGATGGTTTTCGGTCTGTGGAAAAAAGATAGGGAGATCCTGTATACCGCAATGGGAGTTGTTGTTATCGGAGCTGTCAAGGCGCTTGCTTACGACCTGTTCAAGGCACATGGCCTTCCACTGGTGGCCAGTGTTTTTTCCTTCGGGGCTGCAGCTGCAGTGGGATCGGTGGTCTTAAGCCGCTGGTCCCATAGCGGGCATGGCGAGACCGTTGTCTCTCGTTGATGATTCCCGGGAAAATTCAGGCTGGAATACAAAAAATCAGGATGGCTGCGGCAGGGTCACGGTAAAGGTGGTTGCGGTATTGAGTGTACTGTGGACGGTAATTGATCCTCCGTGGGCGTTAATGATTGCCCGAACCAAGGTGAGTCCCAGACCAAGGCCTGGTTGACTGCGACTGCGGTCTCCGCGAAAAAGCCGGTTCCAGATCCGGTCTTTTTCCGTCTCGGAAATCCCCATCCCGTTATCGTCTACGGTGACAACAGCGCGGTCGTCTTGCTGTCTCAGGGTGATATCTATTTTGGTCGCACCGTACTTTATTGCATTATCAATAAGGTTGGCCCATACCTGGCCGATACGGTTGGGGTCAACAAGGGCTGTGACCGGTCCTGAGTCGTGTATGCTCAGGGAGCAGTTTTTTTCCTCAGCAACTATTGTATAGAGTTCAACCACCTCCTCAATAGCTTCTCTAAGATCCAGGGGCTGCAGATCAAGAACCATGCTTTTTGCCTCGGCTTCGGCAACATTGAGCATGGTGTTGAGCATGGAGAGAATCCGGTCGGATTCTTCCAGGCAGTCAGTGAGCCGCTCCCGGAGCTGTTCGGGGTCACCCTGTTCCTGCAGGCCGTATTCCGCGATGGTTCTCAGGCGGGCCAGAGGCGTACGCAGGTCATGGGCAACATTATCCATGGTCTCCTGTAGTTGTTGAACAAGGGCTTGATGACGGTCCGTTAAATGGTGCACCGCCTGCACCAATCCTTGCTCTCCTGGCGGAAGTTTCACTCTGTCGGCGGAATCTTCTCCTTCTCCTCGGGCACTCCTTTCAATCTTCCGACCGATTCCGGTCAAGGCCTTTTGGTAGTGACGGAACATAAACCAGGCCGGTAAAACCGCAACAGGTGATAGGAGCAGCCAGGTAAAGAACAGGTTTTTTTTCAAGCGGTTGTAGAACAAGACCGCATCCGTTACCCTGATTCCCATCTGGAGGATATCTCCATTGGGCAGGGTCGACACCATGATTGTCCAGTATTGCCGGGTTTGTTCATCCAGTTGAACCCAGGTACCGTTTGACGTCGCCTCAAGGCGTCTGAAATTCGGCAATTCAGCAGCCCTCCCTTCATGAATATCTGAAATGAGCAGCAGTTGACTCCTTTTAGATTGCAGACGGAGAAAGGTTGTTTTTTGGTGCGGGATTGTGGCAAATTGTTTTTGCAGTCCTGGAGGACCCTGTTGCTGGTAGGCGGCGAGGAAGCGAGAAAGGGTGGTTTCGCAAAGGTTCTTGTCGACCTGTTGTATTGTCAGGCGAAGGGTAAGAAGAGTCGCCGGCAGCAACAGGAAAAAAAAGAACAGGCAGATTGCGGCCGATTGAAGAAAGGCAGGAGACGGGGAGCGGCTAATTTTCTTTGAGGACATAGCCCATGCCTCGTACGGTATGGATCAACTTATGTTCATGTCCTTTATCAATCTTGTTGCGCAACCTGCAGACCAGGACATCAACTACATTTGTTTGTGGATCAAAGCTGTAATCATAGATTTTTTCAAGAATGGACGTTTTGCTTACTATCCGTCCTTTGTTGCGCAGCAGATGTTCAAGCAGGGAAAACTCCCGTGCGCTGAGTGGAATTGGTTGCTCGTCCCGTTCAACACTGCGTTGCAGCAGATCCATCTGCAGGCTTCCCACTGAAAGAATGCTGGGCTCGATATTGTTGCCTGAATCTCTGCGGATCAGCGCCTGAATCCTGGCCAGGAGTTCGCCGAATGAAAATGGTTTGACCAGGTAGTCGTCGCCGCCAT
>CAZPXI010000355.1:0-3131 GCA_964590715.1 uncultured Desulfobulbus sp. | reverse complement strand
AAATGCGGATAGACAAACCATGATTTGAACTTATAGTAATATCTGTCGGAAACTATACGGAAACCAAGTCTATCAAAATTGTCGGTGTCGTAGATAGCGAAGACTTCCGGTAGTGATGTGGCAATGTCCACATGACGAGCGAGCGTGAGACTCCGAGAAGCCTCGCCACCGACGGCGGAAAGGTCGCAACTTCTTGTATTTCCGTACAGTGCATCTGGCGTTTTTGCTTTTTTGCGAGTCCATCACAATTCAAAACCTAAAAAAATACAGCAATGGATTATTACGAAACACTAGGGGTGGCCAAAGGGGCCGCGCAGGATGAAATCAAGAAAGCCTACCGCAAGCTGGCTCTCAAATATCACCCGGATAAAAATGCCGGCAATAAAGAGGCTGAGGAAAAATTCAAAAAGATCAGTGAAGCCTATGCCGTGTTATCGGACAAGGAGAAACGTGAGCAGTACGACACCTATGGCTCATCCGGCTTTCATCAACGCTACTCCCAGGAAGACATTTTCCGAGGTTTTGATATTAATGATATTTTTCGCCAGTTCGGTTTCGGCGGCGGTTCTTCTCGAGCATCCGGAGGGTTCAGAACAAGCCAGGGCTCGGCCGGGTTTGAGAACCTGTTCAACAATGCCGGTGGTATGGGTGGTGGCTGCGGCGGCGGAGGCTGTCGCCCTCAACCTATTAAGGGTGAAGACCTGACCTATGAAATCACTATCAGCCTGGATGATGTCCTCCATGGGGCTGAAAAAACCATTAACCTGCGCCGGGACGGCAGAGATAATAATATTTCCGTAAAAATTCCCAAGGGAATCGAGGCCGGAAAACGGCTGCGGCTGACCGGCAAGGGATCCCCGTCCATGACCGGCGGGCCCGCCGGAAATTTGTATTTGAAAATTAACATTGCCCCACATCCTGTTTTTACAAGAGAGGGTGATGACCTATTGATGGAGAAACGGATTCCGTTCAGTGAGGCCTGCCTGGGCACCAAGATTGAAGTGGAAACACTTGATGGTAAGAAACTCAAAGTTAAAGTACCGGCCGGTGTTCAGCAGGAATCAAAACTCCGCCTCAAGGGACACGGACTTCCCACCGGCCCAATCGGCAGCCGGGGTGATATTTATGTGAAAATTGCCGTCCGGATTCCGAAAAAACTCAGCAGAGAGCAAAAGAAAGCGGTCAAAGCGCTGGCCGAGGTCGGATTATAGCTTAAACTCCAGTACTCATTTTAGAAAAGCGCTGCTCTCCTGCAAGAGGAAAACAGCGCTTTTTTTAATTCACGGATGGCCAGGCGTTGTATGACCTGGAAAACACCCTGAAAGATCAGGGAAGCTTATAATCCTTTCCGGCAAACTGGATATTTTCAACCGTGGGATTCATCGGCGCAACTGCATGAACACCGCCGCAGGCCGGACACGTCCCGAGGTAGGTCTCCAGGATAAACGGCGCCCCGCATCCCTGGCATATCGCATCAATAGGTCCCCGCATGATCGCCTGATCCCTGACGGTTCCACCGTGGGCGTTATAGACAAACTCAACCAGATCCTTTCCCTTGGAAAAGGGACCTTCTCCTGCATCGTTTACAGTGTTGCATCCACAACCAGACATGGCAAATCTCCTGAAATTTAAATGGGCGGGTTTTGGCGGTTTATCCCGTCAAGCAGCTTTTTTTCATGTCTGAAGTGTACACAATCAATCGCCGGTTAAAAATGACCTGTATCAATTCTTTTGTGTTTTTTTTCACAAGATCACCGTAAAATTTTGAGCATGCCTTGGAATCTGCGCCTACCTTGAACAAAAAAAACCGATTTTTCAAGGCACCCACAAGACAAAAAAAAGCGCCATCTCTCTGATGGTGAGAAAACAGCGCCAGGGCTTCTGCCGGGATCGTTGATGTCACGAAAGCGGCAGCTTAATAGTTGCGGTCGGCATAGGCCAGCCAGCCGCCGGCATCAACCAGCTCACGGTCAAAGGGGTTGAGGGAAAAGCTGCAGACGACCTTTGTACCGTCTCCGTCGGTTGCAGTCAGCTGCTCATTGCCGACATCCACATCCACCCGTACTTCCGGTGTCAGCGCAAACAATCGATCAAGATCCTCGGCCGAAACCTCAACCGCAAGGATCCCGCAGTTAAACATGTTCTGCCTGAAAATACGGGCAAAACTCTGACCGATAACCACGTTGATGTCGTTCACCTCCAAGGCCCAGACTGCATGTTCTCTTGACGACCCGCAGCCGAAGTTTGACCGGGTCACCAGCACGGATGCCTTTTGTAGTTCTTCGGATTCAGGGTCAAAGCTGCCGTCATCAAGGCGCAGATCTTCAAGCAGATGCGGTTTCAGTGCTTTTTTTGAAATCTCGGTCAAATACTTGGCCGGTATGATTTCATCGGTGTTGATGTCGTTTCTATCTATAAAAGTGGCCATCCCGCCAAACTGTTGCATTGTATCCTCCCTGTTAATTCAGAAACCGGCGGGGGTCGGTTATCTCACCGGTCACTGCTGCTGCTGCCGCACTTACGGGGCTCATCAGGTGTACCATCCCGCCTTTGCCCATGCGGCCGTTAAAGTTTCGATTTGTGGTTGAGGCACAGGTCTCTCCTTCGGCAAGAACGCCGCTGGACATACCCAGGCAGGCGCCGCAGGTCGGATTCAACACACAAAACCCGCTGTCCATGAATATTTTAATCAACCCCTCGTCAAGGGCCTGCGAGTAAACAGCGGGCGTTGCCGGGGTCAGGATGCCGCGTACGGAATCGGCAATGGTTTTTCCCTTCAGAATTGCAGCTGCAGCACGGATATCTTCAATCCGGCCATTGGTACAGGAACCGATATATACCTGGTCTATAGGTGCGCCTGCAAGTTCTGATATATTCTTAACCTGGTCGGGCTTGAAATCATAGGTGACCTGCGGTTCAAGGGTGGAGACATCAATCTGCAGTGTTTTTTCATAGACCACATCAACATCGGAGTGCCATTTCTTAAAATCATCAACAGCCGCATCCATTGAGGCATAGTCGTCCTTGATAAACGGCCACAGGTACTCGGCGGTTACCTGATCGGGCAGACATATTCCCGAGGTGGCACCGGCCTCAACCGACATGTTGCACAGGGTCATGCGGGAGGACAT
>CAZPXI010000354.1:0-3136 GCA_964590715.1 uncultured Desulfobulbus sp. | reverse complement strand
CCATTACGGTCAAGCTGTTTGCCTTTTTCCGGGACAACCGCTTCATAAAGCAGGAACAGGAATTTCCGGCCCAAACTACGGTCCGCGATATTATTCGTTTCCAGGGCATTGACCCGGAAGAAGTCGGCGTAACCATGATCAACTCACGCCAGTGCACCCTGGACCGGATACCGGTCCAGGGTGACCAGCTGGCCATCTTTCCCGTCATCGGAGGCGGATAACCGTGGGTGACGGGCAGGAGCAACCGGACCGGCGTCGCGGGGACAGGGTAATTGTCCACGGAACGATAGCCGAGATCACTATCCCGGACAAGTGTGAAGGATTAAAAATTGTCCGGGATATCAGCCTTTACGGGCTGTATCTCTTCGGCGAGCTTGAAGCTGAGCTCTATGACCGCTGTTATCTCAAATTAAGCGGTCTCAAAGACAACCAGATCGAACTTGCCCTCAAGATTGTCCGGCTTGAACAAGAAGGGGTCGGCATGGAATACCTTGATGTTCCCTACTCCACCTGCGAACTTCTACGAACCTTGATGCTGTACAAGGCCAAAGACCCGCTTAAAACAGCAAAACTTTTCACAGATGCCTGCAGCGAAATCCGGAACCAGGACAAATAATCGATCTCCCCGGCACCCGTCTTCACACTTGTGCATATTGTGCATCCCGGCATAAAAACCAACCTTTTTGCACCATCTCTCTCTTTTCTCCTTGAAAAAAAGCACCAGACCGCTTCAATAGAACAATAGATTCGATCCAGCCCCCCATTGGGCTACCCTGCCCTGCACTAGATGTGCGCTTTCCAAGGCGACCTTCACGCACAAAGGTCAGCTGATTTTGCACAGCAGGCACAGCACTCAGGAGCCGTTCCCGGCAAATCATGAAGTGTACCAATCCCCTTACCGTCATTTTCGGCTGCGGCAACATACTGCTTGGTGACGACGGATTCGGCCCGGCTGTCATCGAAGCCCTCAACAATACAACCCGCCTGCCCGACAACGTCCTGGCTGTTGATGTCGGAACAGGTGTCCGCGAATACCTGCTCGATTATCTCCTCAGCCCGGCAACCGGAGCCGACAGAATCATTCTTGTCGACGCCATGGATATCCCAGGAATCCGCCCGGGAACCTTGCAGGAACGTGACCCCTCTGCAATCTCGGCCGAAAAAATCCACGATTTTTCCCTGCACCAGTTTCCAACCGTCAACCTGCTTGGAGAACTTGCCCGGGAGACCAAAGTTCGGGTGACATTGCTCACCGCGCAAATTAAGTCCATTCCCGATACTGTCCGCCCCGGCCTCTCCGAGCCGGTAGCAGCGGCGGTTCCATCCGCCTGCCGTACCATCTGCCGCATGGTTCCTGCTCTGCACAATAAAGCCGTGAGGTGGTCATGAGCTATGAATTTCGGGTGACCGAGCTTGCCGGAGAGTTCAAGGTACACAGGAACACGATCCGAAACTGGATAAACTCCGGCATCCTGCCGGCGGAAAAAACCGCCGGTCGTCGCTATCGGGTGAAAAAAGCCGACTACACCAGGCTGTGCAAAAAATTCGGCCGGAAACCACGGGAACATGCGGCCTCTGAGCCGGACCTGGAAACCCTCCGGGCCATGACCGCCGGTTCCTCTCCAATGCCTTTCACGCTGCAACCCTCAAGTCACCCCCTGTACACAAACCCAGCCCTTGCCGATATCTGTATGGGCTGCGGTTCCTGTGCCGGTGCCTGCCCCATCAGCGGCGTCGACTCCATGGATCCCCGCAAGCTGATACGTATGGCCGCCCTTGGCATGGAAAAAGAGCTCATAGCCCTGGACTGGCCCTGGAAGTGCACCCTGTGCGGCCGGTGCCGGCAGGCATGCCCGGTTGGAGTCGAGATCGTTGAGCTTATCCGTACCCTGCGGTCGACACGAAAAAGGGCCCTTATTCCAGGCTCGATCCAACTCGGGGTGACCACCTGCCTGGAACAGGGAAATAATATTGGTATACCCAAAGATGACTTTCTGCAGTTGATACACGAGCTGGAGGAAAAAACAAAAAAATGCACCGGAAATGATTTTTCCGTTCCGATTGATGCCCGCGGAGCCGGACTTCTTGTTACAGTAAACTCGAAAATTCCCTTTGTTGAGCCGGAAAACCTGCAGTGGTGGTGGCGTATTTTTTATGCTGCCGGTGAGTCCTGGACCATCCCGGCCGATAACTGGGAAGCGGTCAACTGGGGCTATTTTTCCGGCGATGACGATGCCGCCAGAACCATGGTCGGACGGATTGTCGACAACCTGGAACGGTTGAGCTGCCGGGCCCTGCTTTTGCCGGAATGCGGCCACGCCGCCCATGCCACCATTTCCGGGCTCCAAAAATGGTTTCCCGAGGTTCTGAAACAATACACTATATATACCTCGCTCGACCTGCTGACCGAATATATTGCCACGGAACGTATCCGTATCAACAGGGGACTTGTTTACGACCTCACCACCTACCATGACCCCTGCCATTACAGCCGCAACGACTGGATAACCCCGGTCAGAGATACTGCTGAACAGGGCCGCAAAATAACAAAAACCTGCTGCCCCAACTTCATCGAGATGACACCAAACCGACAGGACTGCTACTGCTGCGGGGCAGGCGGTGGCACCATGGCCACACCCTTTGATGCAGAGCGCATCTTTCACGGCAGGATAAAGGCCCGGCAGATCCGGGAAACCGGGGCCCGGATTGTGGTCACCTCCTGCCCCACCTGCCGGGACCAGCTGCAGGCCGTCCTCAACCGTGAATTCGAACTGGACATCAAGGTCAGATTTCCCTGGCAGCTTATAAGTGAAGCTCTGCTGCCGGCAGAAAAGCAACCCGGAGCAGAAGACGGTTCATGAAATTACGATAGAAGGAGAACCATGACCACAGGCAAAAGAAAAAAAACCGGCTCCGTGCTGGTTATCGGCGGCGGCATTGCCGGAATTCAAGCGGCTCTTGACCTGGCCGAATCCGGCTTTTTTGTCCACCTGGTGGAAAAAAACAGCGGAATCGGCGGTACCATGGCCTGGCTGGCCCGGACCTATCCCGCCAATGACTGCTCGATGTGAACGGTTGCCCCTAAACTGGTCGAGTGCGGTCGGCACTTAAACATCAACCTCCTGACGCTTTCGGA
>CAZPXI010000353.1:0-3137 GCA_964590715.1 uncultured Desulfobulbus sp. | reverse complement strand
GTTGTGGCTGTGACCTGTAAATCCGGAGTCTGCGCTTTGCTCCGCTTACCTGGTCCAGCCATGCTGGTTACATAGTTCTACTATGTGCCCCAATCCACAAAGACGCAGGCACAAAAAGTCCTGTGCAGTCTTGCGCCATTTCATCGTCGACGCGCCATTCGTTTCAAATTTCATTATCCTTGAGTCATTCTGTTTTATCTCAAGCTTTTTCTGGAACAGCCCGGACTAATTGTAATCGTCAGCCTGAAGTGTATGCAGCATGCTGCGGAAACTACAGAGAATAATACCCTGTTATTTTCCGGGCCTGTTCCCATGTCCACGCTTATTGGTCGGATTGTGCCTGCTGCATATTAAGATGGTGTAAGATTAGAAAATCAAGTATTATTTCGCGTAAAGTAAATCTAAAATGGAGGAGAGCAATGAGTCAACAAACCAGTATTTTGATCTTGGATGATGAACCTATTGTCAGTAAGCGATTACGGCCATCGTTTGAGAAAAAAGGCTATGAAGTTGAAACATTTACTTCCAGTGCCGATGCGCTGAAACGGGTGAGGGAGCGGAAGTTCAATATTGTTATAACTGATTTAAAGATGGAAGGAGTTGACGGAATGCAGTTCCTGACTGAGGTTAAGTCGCTCTATCCTGATACCGAGGTTATTGTCATCACCGGTTTTGCGACCATGGCCACTGCAAAAGAATCTTTCAGTAAAGGGGTCTTTGATTTTCTTGCCAAGCCATTCAAGCTTAGTGAAATTACCGAGGTTATAGCCAGGGCAGAAGAAAAAATTAAGAATAGTTAGCCGGCTTAAGTATGCTACTGTGCCCGACAGGGCTCGCTCAGACATACAGGCGTATATTCCGGCCGGTCTGTTTGAATAATCTGATGCACTGCTTACCGTTACATTGCGAGTTGTCTCAATGGTATGTGCTATACCTGATACATGTTAAAGCAGCTGAGAACTGACTCCCCTGGACCCAGGGCAAAAATTATTTTAGTGAGGCGAACCCCATGTTAAAGACACTGCTGTATGTAAATGAAGATCTGGCTTCCAGTATTGCACTTCGCTATACGGCCTACCTGAATAAGTTTGTCCCCATTTCCCTCTTTGTTGCCCACGTTGAAGAGCCTGGAGGAAAAGAACAGGTTGGAACCGGCTGGGTACGACGTACTTGGGAGGATGGTGTTACTTCCAGTGGTAAGCGGCTGATTGATACAATGCTGCGGACTGAAAATATCGACTGTCCTGTGGCCGGGCAGCCAAAAGTTTTTCTTGGCGACCGTGAAGAAAAGATCCTCTATGAGTTGGGAATCGGTAAGTATAAACTCTATGTAGAAGGATACCTGAATACTTCCGATCCCGATCAGTTTTATGAGCTTATAACTTCTCCCCTATATGACAATGCCCCTTGTCCTGTCCTGATTGCAAAAAATCTCTCCTTTAGTAAAAGGTGCGCATTGCTCTGTGCAGACAGTGTTGATCCGGAAATACTGGTTAAAGAGAGCATGTCGATTCTTGGCGACTCCACCTTCATTTTTGATATTGTTTATTATAAATTCCAGGAAAATGATCGGTTGGAGACCTTGGATGCCAAGGAAGGTGGTCATAAGCTGCAGGAGACGTTGTCATTGCTTGCCCAGGTCGATAAAAAGGTGGATAATATAGTTGTTCTTTCCGGTACACCGGAGCAGGTCGGAGACCATCTGAGAGAATATGCTCTGGTAACCTCAACCATGCCAAGCAGAAAGAGTATGCGGATGTATGTCCTTGCAAACTCGTTGGCTTCGGTACTCCTGGTTCGTTGAGTGCACTCTATGGGGTGATGATACGTAAAATTTATTAAAAATAAAGGAGTAATCATGAAGATACTGGTTGCATTGGATGCAAAGGAGTACAGTCGAAAAATAATCAAGGATGTTGCCCGGCTTGCTGAAAATACTCTGGCAGATATCATTTTTCTCGGGGTTCAGGAGAAGACGGCGGAACCGGCGAAAATACTGGCGAGCACTCTGCTGAAATATCAAAATGATGTCTTCAGTTATTTCAGCCCGGACGAGCTGCCGTATGCCGAGGCTCCTTCCGATCAGTGGCAGGAACATGCACAGGGCGACTGGTCTCTTTCAGCCAAGGGGATGAAAGAGTTTACCTTGAGGATACGAGCCGGCAGTGTGGCCAAACAGGCGGTCACCGTTGCAGAAGAAATAGAATGTGATTTGATAATTCTTGGCTGCAGCAGTAAATTCGGTTGTGAATGGAGCGGTGAGATGAATGTCCCTCTTCGAATTGCCGAGGACGCCCCCTGTTCCGTTCTGGTTATCAAGCAGGCCAGAAAGGCCACCCAGATCGTATCGATTCTGGATCAATCCGTTGTCAGCCAGGATTCCCTGGAAATGATCAACCAGCTGGTTACTCTGCACGATGCCGGACTTAAGATCGTCGGCGTACAAGAAAAAAAAGGCGCTAAGAATGATGAAATAGAGCAGCGGATGGTTGGACTGCTGAAGTATTATAATGATCGGAAGGTTAGTGTCTGGGTCAAGCTGGTCGATAGTGATATTGTGAAAGAATATGTAACTGATTCTTCCCGGGAGGCCATTGTTGCCCTGTGGATGGGCGGCAAACAGTCGCTCATTAAAAAGCTCTTTTCCCGCAGCATGGTGGACAAGCTGCTGGAAACCACAAAATCAGCCCTTCTTATTCTTCGTTGATTGCCCTGGCACCTCTTGCGCCGGCTCTGGGCAGAGGTGCCTTGGTTATAATCTCATGTCTTCCGACTCGGCCAGCCCACACTCAGTTCGGGAACAGTTGTTCAATCGTTTTTTTCCGGCGGGCGATATCTAAGCTGCAGGCCTTTGAGAAAATTTCGCAGGATCTGATCTTTGCATGGGCGGTACTGCTTCTGACCCGGTCTGCGGAAAAACGCACTGAGTTCGTGTTTGCTGAGACGAAAGTCGGCCAGCTTCATAATCTCCAGTACCTCCTCGGCCCGAAGGTTCAGGGCGATTTTCAATTTTCTGAAGATACTATTGTTGGTTAAATGCTTCTCCGGCTTGGGCTGCGGCCCTTCCTGCTTGCCGCGCCTATCAATGGTTAAACCATTAAGAAAGATTGCAAGCGTCGTGTCGTTGCATCTCTGGG
>CAZPXI010000352.1:0-3139 GCA_964590715.1 uncultured Desulfobulbus sp. | reverse complement strand
CCGCCACGGTTGGTGATAATGGCTCCGGCGATCTTCATGATCGGCTCCCAGTCGGGATCGGTCATATCGGTCACCAGTACCTCCCCTTTCTTGAAGGTGGAGATATCCTTGACGTCTTCGATGCAATGGGCAACCCCCTGGCCGATCTTGGTGCCGACGGCCAGACCTTCGACAATAACCTCGCCCTTTCCCTTAAGCTTGTAGGTCTCCATCACGCCCTTATTTGCCTGGGAATGAACAGTCTCGGGACGTGCCTGGACGATGAACAGGCCTCCAGTTCCGACGTTGACCCCGTCGCCGTCCTTGGCCCACTCGATATCCATGCCCTTGCCGTAATGATCTTCGATAATGCAGGCCCATTTGGCTAGCTGCAGGATCTCGTCGTCATTGATAACGTAGGCTTTACGTTCTTCCTCGGTGGTATCGATATTTTTGACCGGCTCATCGGTTGAGGTGTCATTGTCGTAAATCATCTTGATTTCTTTGGAACCGACCTTTTTGCCGACAATGGGTCGCTTGCCTTCAAGAAGGGTAGGCTTGAACACGTAATACTCGTCCGGATTGACCGCACCCTGAACCACGTTCTCGCCCAGGCCCCAGGCCCCGGTGATAAAGACGGCGTCTTTAAAGCCGGACTCGGTATCAATGGAGAACAGGACCCCGGAAGAGGCGGAGTCGGAACGAACCATCTTCTGGATGGTGATGGAAAGATAGACGTCAAACTGGCCAAACCCCTGATGCTGACGATAGGAGATCGCCCGGTTGGTAAAAAGCGAGGCAAAACATTTCCGGCAGTTCTCGATAATATTCTCGTAACCGTGAATGTTGAGATACGTTTCCTGCTGACCGGCAAAAGAGGCATCGGGCAGGTCCTCGGCTGTGGCGGAGGAGCGGACAGCGATATCAACATTCTTACCGTAGGTGGCCTCCATCTTCTGGTAGGACTCGATGATGGCATCACGCAGGGTGTCCGGAAACTCGGCAGTACGGATAATATCACGACATTTCTTACCGCGTTCAGCCAGATTATGCATATCCTCAATATCCAGGTCGGCCAGCACGTCTCGAATCTGCTGCTCAACACCGGCCTCTTTCAACAGGTAGCGATAGGCATAGGCGGTAATGGCAAAACCATGGGGAACAGCAACACCCTTTGCGGTCAAATGCTGATACATTTCACCAAGTGAAGCATTTTTTCCGCCCACCAGGGGCACATCATCAATGCCGATTTCATCAAACCAGAGGATTAATTTTTCATCGTGCGCTTGTCCCATGTTTTTCTCCATTACAGGTAACAGTTTTTTAAAAAGCTAACGGACGAATGCCGCATTTATTGTTTATCGTAAACATTTCCTGTTTATCATAAACACTTCTTGTTTATCTCAACATTAGTAAAAAATTTTTCGCTTTCGGTCAACCCAAACCATCATTACTCGGATTGAATTACAAGTATTCGACCTGTTTCCAACCAAAATTCTACCGAAACAGCCTGCAGCGCTAAGGCATTTTCTCCATGTGATTATTGCCAACCTCCAGGCAAAGGACTATAGTCGCAAACAAGCCCAAATGAGCGTGGAAGACCGATCGAAAACCGTGCTGCCGTAAAAAGTACAAAATCCTTCCTTGCTGAAATGAGACTTCTTACTTAGAGTAGCTTTGTATTAATTTCAAAGGCAGGGTGGCCGGAAGCTGCAGTTTCCGGCTGCCGACAACATAGAAACAATCCAAGAGAGTGGTATTATGTGGGAATATACAGATAAAGTCCAACAGCACTTCATGAATCCGCACAATGTCGGCGAGCTGGAAAATCCCAGCGGCACCGGCGATGTGGGTTCCCTTTCCTGCGGAGACGCCCTGAAACTGACCATCCAGGTTGACGACAACGGCATAATCACCGATGCAAAATTCAAGACCTTCGGCTGCGCCTCCGCCATTGCCTCATCCTCGGTCCTGACCGAGATCATCAAGGGTATGCCCATTGTAGAGGCGGCCAAGCTGACCAACGAGGATATTGCCGAGGCCTTAGGCGGTCTGCCCAAGGAAAAAATGCACTGTTCGGTCATGGGCCGTGAGGCACTCGAAGCAGCCATTGCCGATTACAAAGGAATTATTCTGCCCATGGCTGAGGGCGAGGTGGTCTGCGAGTGTTTCGGGGTCACTGACCTTGAAGTCATCCGGGCGATTCAGGAATCCGACCTGCGATCGGTGGAAGAAATCACCAACTTCACCAAGGCCGGCGGAGGTTGCGGCAAATGCGAAGACCGACTGCGGGACATCCTGCGACAGACGGTCGAGGGGCTGGCTGCAGAAAAACTCAAGCCCATCAAGATACAGCGCATGACCACCCTGCAGAAGATCAAGAAAATCGAAGACGTGCTGGAACGAGAAATCAGGCCGACCCTGAAAAAAGACGGCGGCGACATTGAACTTGTGGACGTGGACGGTGATTTTGTGACCGTTTCCCTGCGCGGCGCCTGTTCCGGCTGCCAGTCGTCCCGGACCACATTAAAAGAATATGTGGAAAAGAAATTACGTGAACAGGTGGTCGACAGCCTGATCGTTGAGGAGGACAAATAATGGACTGCGGCAGCGACAAAGTAATCTACATGGACAACAATGCCACCACCCGGATTGCGCCGGAGGTGGTTGATGCCATGATGCCCTTTCTTACCGACTGTTACGGCAACCCTTCTTCCATGCACACCTTCGGCGGTCAGGTCGGCAGAGCCGTTGAAGAGGCCAGGAAGAAGATCGGCGACCTGATTGGGGCCACCCCGGCTGAAATCGTCTTTACCAGTTGCGGAACCGAGAGCGACTCCACAGCTATCCTCTCCGCCCTGCAGACCTTTCCTGAACAGCGGCATGTATTGACAACCAGGGTGGAACATCCGGCGGTCAAGAGTCTCTGCGAAAATCTTGTCCAGCTCACCGGCCATAAACACAGGGTCACTCGCCTGATGGTTGAGGCCGACGGCACCCTGGATATGGATCGCTACAGGGAAGCCTTAAGTGAAGACACGGCCATTGTCTCGGTCATGTGGGCCAACAACGAAACCGGGGTGATCTTTCCGGTGGAAGAGATGGCGGCCATGGCCAGGGAACGCGGCATACTCTTTCATACCGATGCGGTTCAGGCCGT
>CAZPXI010000351.1:0-3140 GCA_964590715.1 uncultured Desulfobulbus sp. | reverse complement strand
TCGGGCACCTTCCGGCTGACCCTTTCAGGCCGTGGTGAAAACAATGCGGTCAGCGGGGACCTGGACATTACTGATTCCCTGCAGATTATCGGTTCCGGGGCGGGAAAGACCTTTATCGATGCGGACGGCCTAGACCGGGTCTTTGATATCCGGGGAGCAAATACAACCGTCTCTTTGTCCGGAGTTTCCATCATCAATGGCCGCCTGCCTTCCGGTCTGGCGTATGAACAAAAAGGCGGAGGCGGCTTGCGGAATCGTGGTTCACTGGTTCTCGACAGGGTTATGATCTCCGACAACACGGTTCTGGGTTCGCTGAATGGTGATGTAGGGGGAGGTCTTTTCAATCAGGGAACCTGCACCGTCACCAGGAGTACGATACAGGGGAATCTTGCCCACGCAGGGGGCGGATTGTTCAATGGCAGCCTGGCGAATCTACAGGTACGGCAAAGCGCCATCTACGGTAATTCCAGCCGGGGCGGCGGCGGGCTGATGAATTACGGCTCCGGCGACCTTTTCAATACGACTCTGAGCGGGAATTCGGCTGCAGGAGGAAGTACTCCCTTTGGCGGAGCGCTCTGGAACCGCAGCCGACTTCAACTCGTTTTCTGTACCATTGCGGAAAATTCTGCAAACAGCGGCGGTGGAATCAACAATACCGGAACCGTTTCCATGGTCAACACTCTGCTAGCCGCCAACATGGGCGGCAACTGCCGGTCCATTACCGGTTTTGTTTCAAATGGGCATAATCTTGACAGCGATAACAGCTGCGGGTTAACGGCCGCGGATCTCAAAAACATTGATCCGCGGCTGGCGCCGTTACATGATAACGGCGGTCCCACCCTGACCCATGCCCTCAACCCGGGAAGCCCGGCAATAGATGCCGGGAAAACGGTGGTGGGTATCACCACTGATCAGCGCGGATTTGCCCGGCCTCAGAGAAAGGCATTTGACATCGGTGCCTTTGAAATGGTTGAATTATCCATTGCACCTCTGGTTATGCCGCTTCTTCTGGATTAAGACATTTATTGAAACAATGTAAAAATGCTGCGCTCGTTACTCCCTGTCATTATCTTCCTCCTCCTGTCACCGGCACACTCCGTCTGGGCAACAGGCTTTGTTGACCTTGCCGGGCTCAATGGTATTGAAAAAATAACTCCTGCACTGAGATCTAAACTTGAACAGGACAGCCTGCCGGGTCGGTTTAAAGCAAAGCGAAGAACGTATCGGCTTATTGTCAGGCTGGGTGCACGGGGAAGCTCGGTTGATCTTGGCCGGGCCTTTTCGACCAAGAGCGGCAATAAGGCCTTGGCAGCAGATATCAAACGGGTTCAGGGAAAAGTGTTGAGCGTAATGACTGGTTTTGATGAGACCTCTTTTAAGGTGCTCACCCGCTACAAGTCCCTGTACGGATTTTCAATTGAAGCCGATATTGAAGGGATACGAGGCCTGATCGCAACACAGGATGTACGTTTTGTCGGGGAAATGCCGATCCTGTATAAAAAAGATGTTGAGGCCTTTGATCTCACTGGTACTGCTCTTGCCCACTTATCAGGCTGGACCGGAAAGGGGGTTACCATTGCAATTATTGATGACGGCATTGATCATGATCATGCCGCCTTCGGTGGTTTTACCCGGTTTCCCAATACCAGGATTACAGCCGGCTATGATTTTGCCGATTACGACAAGGATCCCACCATTGACTGCGTTAGTCAAAGTCATGGCACTGCCGTGGCCGGGGTTGCGGTGGGAAACGGTGGCGGCATAACCGGGACCGCACCTGATGCCGACCTTGTCTTTTTGAAAATTCAGAAGGCCTCAAGCTGTGGGCAGCCCTGGCTGGATGGGGATATCATTGGTGCCATTGACTGGGTCATAACCAACCGCAACCTCTACGGCATCAAGGTTCTTTCCATGAGTCTTGGAACCAGCACCACCTACTCCAGTCCCTGTACAGGTTCAATTATAGCCGATGCACTGGTTGCGGCCGGAAGTGCCGGCCTGGTTGTGGTTGCCGCCTCCGGCAATGAGGCCGACAGTAGCGGTCTGTCCGATCCGGCCTGCCATCCCGATGTGGTCAGCGTCGGGGCGGTCTATGATGCCGACCTGGGGTATGCGGGGTTCAGTATGTGTACGGATACTTCAACCCGGGCCGACCAGGTCACCTGTTATTCCAACAGTGCCGATTTTCTCGATATCCTTGCTCCATCGCACTGCGCGACAACCGCGCAGGCAGGGGGCGGCACCAACACCTGCTTTGGCGGCACCTCTTCGTCCACACCATATGTTGCCGGTGTAGTGGCCACATTTTTTGAAAAAAATCCATTTCTGGATCGGAGCGCTGCTATCAATGCATTGATAGAAAACGGTGACCCGATCATTGATTCCAGAAATGGACTTATAATCCCGAGGGTACAGCACGACAACGCACTAAAAAGCATAGATGAAATCACTCCGCTTGCAAACGGGGCCGTTATCAGCGGTCTTTCAGATGTGCAGGCTGGAGAGACCCTGTTTGCGCTCCGTGTTCCTGCCGGTGCTTCTAATCTGAAGTTTCAGATTACCGGCGGCCCTGGTGATGCCGATCTGTATGTCAGAGTCGCCAATCGACCGACCGTCTCTTTGTACGACTGCGGAGCAACTGGACCGGACAACGAGGGAACATGCACTTTTGTTAATCCGGATGCCGGAATATACTATGTCCTTATTTATGGCAATGTCGAGTACTCCGGGCTTACCCTTCTGGCGTCCTATGTTGATTTAAACACCAGCAACAGCCCGACCATGACCGTGCTGACTAATGGTGTTGCCGTGACGGATCTGGCCGGGACCAATCTGGTAGACCGTTATTATTCTCTCTTTGTTCCCCGTGGCGCTGATAATCTGAGTATCCGGATTTTTGGCGGCAGTGGTGATGCCGATCTCTATGTTCAGCATGGCTCGGTCCCGAGTGCATTCATTTTTGATTGCCGACCATATACAGAGGGAAGTGATGAGGTGTGTCGCATTGGGGCCCCTGAACTTGGAACCTACTATATTATGATTCGTGCCTACTCATCCTATTCGGGTGTAGGGTTGCTTGGCTCCTATGATGGCGGCGAGGGGCGGAAAGCTCTCACCGGTCCTTTGTTTCTGTTGTATAA
>CAZPXI010000350.1:0-3148 GCA_964590715.1 uncultured Desulfobulbus sp. | reverse complement strand
TCCTGTGACCTTTGCCGGAAAAGGATTACACCTGTTCATCAAAACCCGCCCAATCAATCATCCTCTTCATCCAGCAGGCTGTTCAGAATTCGGGAGGCATACAGTTCGGCCAGAAAGGCTGCATCGCGGGCCTGGGCATCAAGAAACTCCACCCCGACCTGACTGCCAAGGGTCCAGCGAACCATGGCATCGGTTGAAAAAGGGAACTTTCCCAGCATGGCGTCGATGAAAATGAGATCCCCTTCCCGCAGGGAATGGTTCAACATCATGAAACACATTCCGTTCTCATGAATGTCCAGCAGCTTGCCGTTCAGTTTCAGCTCATCGGGCGACGAGCCGACTTGGACATCAATGGATTCCTCTTCCTCAAGAAGAATTCGTTCCACCTCTTCGGTCGGAATACGTGCAATACGTCGCTTATCGTCGGGTATACCTGTCTCTCCCATGATGCCTCCCCCCAGGCAGGATAATCGAATGCGGTTATAACTATTCAGGAGCACCTCACGGAGTCTGCGCTCGGAGTCTTTACCTACCTCTTCGCCCATTTAGGCCTGCTCGAGGAGCATAAGTACGCTTTGCCATCCCCAACTGATCAGTTACATGCGGTTTATATTCAATTGCCCATCTAACCAGAATCAGACGAATAAATCAATTACGACATTTCAGCCCTTAAATTTATGGAAGTTGGTTGTCCTGCTCTATGAAGATCTCAAATACTTTATCTACAAAAGCCCCCCCTATCCACCTGGAATACTATCAAAAAAAATAATCACCCACTCAAAGTTCATTTTTTAAAATAGAAAGGGTTGAAAATGAAAAAAGAAGTAACCCCGAAAAGAGATGTCCCTGAAATATTGAAATCCCTGTACCTGTAGCGGAATTTCCGCTATGACATTATTATGGGAACCTTAAAAAATAGGCTTTTCCTTCAGTGGTGCAGCTCGACTGCATGACGAAGGTAAACGCAGACTTCGAGCCGTCCGGCTGGGCGTAAATACATTTTCTTTAAGGTCCACATATGATGAAAAGAGTTGAGGGTGATTCTCCTTTTGTCTTTTTGTCGAAACATACTTTATACATGCGGCCCTACAGTTGTCTGGTAAAGCTGTCAGGTCATTTTGATTCAGAAAAAAAAGTAACCCTTCACAGGGTTTGCAGCTCCTTGATTTGATATCTCTTGGACCTCTTGCTACGCAATAAATCGCCGTTCTCGAAGGAGTTGACTGTCATTTGCTCCTTTACTTCACCTGGTTAACCAGGGCCGACCCCTCCCGCTCGGTTGCGATATTGTCACTATGAATCATCTGCCACTCAAGAACCGTATGCGGAATCTTTCTCTGCGTACCGTGCTGATTTTTCCTTATGTCGCCTTAGTTGTTACCCTGGCTGTTGCAATTGGCGCCTTATCCTATTTTTCCGGCAGTCATGCCGTATTAACGGTATCGGAACACCTGCTGGAGGAAACTGTAAGCCGTATCAGTCAGGCCGTGGACCGGCACGTTGTTGGTTCCGTGGCGACTCTTGAGGCCGCCTTTCCTGATGGCATGCTGGCTCCAAAGTCGATTGAATCTGATTTCGACAACATCCGCACCCGTTTCTGGATTGCCACCTCCCTGCATATTGATCCAAACAACTATGTCTATTACGGAAATAGCTCCGGTCAGGCCATAGGCCTTTATCGTCACTCCTACCAGCTGGGAGAATTACGGGTAAAATTTAAAGCTGAAGATCACCGTACACGCTACCGGATTAACGGTATTGGCGGAGCTCTGCAATTCGATTCCGTTGAAGAAAAGCTTTTTGACCCCAGGACACGGCCATGGTACCTGGCAGGGCAGCAAAAAAATCAAGACACCTGGACTTCAGTATATATTGATTTCGGCACCCAGGATCTGGTCGCAACCCGAGCCCGCCGGGTACTCGATAAAAACGGGGCAATCGAAGGAGTTGTTGCCACGGATATGCCCCTGCGTGCCCTGAATGACTTTGTCAGTAATCTGAAAATATCACCAAATGGTATAGCATTTATCCTTGAGCCCGATGGCAATCTGATTGCTTCTTCCTGCAGCCCAAATGTCAAAGAAGTCGGTGGGGGTAAAAATGTCAGGATCAATGCCGGAGAAAGCGGTCATACACTGCTAACGGAAATTTACCGCCAGCTGCAGCCATACCTTTCGCAGCAGTTCAAAGAACTTACCCTCCAAACCTTTATTTTTGAAGATAGTACGGGGGATAAAATTCATGTTGCTTTTGAGTTATTTGAAGATGCTGCAGGGCTTAACTGGATAAATGTCGTGGCCATGCCAAGCAAAGACTTCATGGGCGGTATCAGTAATAATATCATCCGTACGGTGTTGCTCGGCATTATTGCGACCATCATTGTAGTCTTCATCGGCCTGTGGATATTGAATTGGGTTACAACGGATATAAAGATTCTTTCTGTTGCCGTTAGCCGGGTTGGCAGCGGATATGTGGAAGAACCAATAGATATTCGCCGTAAGGATGAGATCGGCGATCTTGCTAAAAGTTTTCAGGCAATGCAATATCGATTACAGACCGATCACCTGACAAAGCTGCCTAACCGATATGCCTTTGAACAGTACCTGAAAGCAACAATCCAGCAATGTCAAAACGAAGACAAGGGTAAGCCTTTTGCCATACTCTTTATCGATATCAATGATTTTAAATTAATCAATGATCGATTTGGTCATGATGCCGGTGATCAGGCGTTAATAGAATTTGCCTTGCGTTTACGGACCCATGTCCGACAAAATGATTTCGTTGCCCGATATGCCGGTGATGAATTTGTTATTTTATTAAAAGGAGTACTTTCCAGTCAGGATCTTGCTCCCATCAGGCAGAATATTGAAACAGCGTTATCCGTACCATTGAAAGCGTTTGACTCTTCACTCCTGAAAATCGGCGGAGCTATCGGTGAGGCCCATTTCCCCGATGATGCCGACAATGCGGCTGAACTGTTAATAGTCGCAGACCGGAATATGTATGCGCATAAAGCCACCCTGAAAGCAGAGACGGATACGATATCAAACTCATAGAATGGACAGCAGAAATTTCCGTTACAATGCCGTCTCAAGGTGCTGAATAAAATTGCTCTCGTTGACAAAGGTTAAATCGTACATGCTGGTCA
>CAZPXI010000349.1:0-3159 GCA_964590715.1 uncultured Desulfobulbus sp. | reverse complement strand
CCGTTATGCGGTTAACGCCCGGTATATTTCAGGCATCCTGGCAGGCAGTTTCCGAACGTCGTTGATAAAAATATAGTTTCCCTCGCCATACATATGGGCCATATAGTCGTGGGCATGGCGGTCAATGGTAATACAAAAGGGATGCAGACCGGCCGACCGTGCTTCAAGCAGGGCCTGCCGGGTATCTTCAATGGCATAGTCCCCCTTGTAATCGTCATAATCCTCGGGCTTGCCGTCCGACAGGATAATCAACAGACGAATGCGGGCATCTACGCCCTGAAACAGCGTGGTCATATGGCGAATAGCCGGGGCCATCCTGGTATATTCACGAGGGGCAATGGCGGCGATACGTTGCCTGACCTCGTCGGAATAGGGCTCGTCAAGATGTTTGACATGAAAGGTCTCACAGCGCAGACGGCGCATTCCTGAAAAACCATAAATACCGTATCGGTCGCCCAGCACCTCCATGGCCTCACAGATGAGAACCAGCGATTCTTTTATTGCCGTCCCGACCCATCCTTCCGTGGAGTTGGACATATCGACCAGGAAAAACGCCGCGATATCCCGCTCATCCCGCTGCAAACGGATAAAAAGCCGGTCGGAAGGAGGCAGGCCTGCCTGGGTGTCGGCAATGGATTCCACCAGGGCGTCAAAATCGATATCATCCCCGTCCCGCTGACGCCTGAGGAAACGCTCCTGGTTGCGCATCATTTCAAACTGATTGCGCAGGCGGATGATCTGGCCGCGATACCTGGCAAGGGTAGCGGCCACGAAGGTTGAGCGAACCGGTTCCATGTCCCGCTCTGTGAGGATGCACCAGTTCTTCCGATACCCGTTTCGCCTGTAATCCCATTCATCATAGGTCACCGGCGCCACGCAGGCCTGCTGCGACTCTGTTGCTGATGCAAACTCGCCTTCGGCCATAGACTGCCCGGCCCGGCCCATAGCACTGGTAACATAGCGCGACGGCGTCATCCCGAGATCCGCCATCCGGCGGACGGTTTTTTCCAACGCTTCCGGGAGTTCAAAGGATTCATTGGCAAGAGTGAGATAGATCGTCTCTTCGGCATCTTCATCAGCTCCCCGCTGCCCGGCAACAAGGATGGCCTTATCCCCTGCACTCTCCCCTCCCCCTGCCCCTTTTCCCTGTTGCTCTTCAATGAGCCCTCTTGCCTCAGGCAGGGTTAACAGATAGGTGGAAAGACCATCAATAAAGTCTTCTTCAATGAGCTGCCGTTGCCTTTGTCTGGCCGCATAGACTGACTGAAGGCGAAGTTCTCCCTGAAAGAGAACAGGAGCCTCCACATAATCCTTTTTTCTCTCTTCAAGAACCCTGTCGTACAGTGTGCGGCATAGGGCAACACTGGTTTCCGGCCCGGCATCTTCTGCCGTCAAGCCGGCAAGTATCTCCATATACCACGGTTCCATACCCGCTGTCGGCTCGGCTTCGAGCAGACAGCACTGCTGATCCAGAACGGATAAAACCGATTCTTCTTCACCGTCGTGTACTGTTGCCGGGAACAATGCCTTCCGCATCCGGCGGGTTGAGCGCATCAATCCCGGCAGCTCTTTTTGCAGAAAAAAACCGGCCCGGATGGTCTCCAGGGTGTGGTAAAGCCGGACAGCCAGCTGTGGATCGGCAAAAGAGTTAAAAAAATGCTCCAGGCTCTCTTCCCGATCTTCTTCCTTTACCTCCGGGAGATTGGGAAAAAATGTTTTCTGATGAATAAAAGACCACTGGTAACCGGCCAGAAGTTTATACAGGGTTGTATTATCCTCCTCCCGGTCAAAATGGGTTAATTCAGGGGGCAGGTAAAGAGTTTCGGTATCGGTGGATGCGATTTCCGCCGCGGCCAGATCCAGGCGCCCGCCTGCCAGGCCCTGAACATAGGGCAGCAACCAGCCCTCGACCTCGGCCAGGCGTACACCGCCCCGGCCCTGCATTCGGCAGACGAAATTCTGCTCCACATCAAGCATAAACTGTTGCGCAGCCCGCAAACCGCCGACTTCATAATGATCCAGGGTTTCATTGACCCAGGACGGCAGATCCGATTCCCGAATGCAGGTAAGCGCCTTCTGCACCAGGCCAAGATAATTGTAGCACAGGGAGTTGGAGACCGGCCAGATGACCGGAACCTGGGCAAGAATAGATTCCAGCATCGGATCGCCGACCAGGGATTCAACAGCCTCTTCAACATCCCACTCATTGGGGAGCTCGGGGGCAATCAGTGTATAAAATCGCTCTACCAGTGTTTGCGTATCCATGGCGGTCATCAAAACAGAGACGAAGCCATCTCATCAATGGCGGCAAGCAATTCGGGATCATCGGTCAGCGACTCGGTAATCGCCGCCCGGCAGGCCGTGTTCACATCAATGCCCTGACTGAGCAGCTTGCCAACCTGGATAAGCAGCCGGGTGGATGCCCCCTCAGCAAGACCGGAATCTTTCAAACTGCGGGTCATACCGGCAAACCTGACCAGGGTCCGGGCAAGTTCCGTATCCACGCCGCCCTCGCGGCAGACAATCTCGGCCTCGAATTCCGGGGCCGGATACTCAAAGGACAGGGACACAAACCGCTGTCTTGTCGAGGGTTTCAGATCTTTTAAAACAGACTGGTAGCCGGGATTATAGGAAACAGCCAGCATAAATTCCGGCGGTGCGGTCACCAGCTCACCCCGCTTTTCAATCGGCAATTCCCGTCGATCATCGGCCAGAGGATGAATGACCACGGTGGTATCTTTACGGGCCTCGACAATTTCATCAAGATAGCAGATGGCCCCGGCCCGCACGGCCAGAGTCAGTGGACCATCGGTCCAGAATGCCTCTCCGGCACGAATCAGGTAGCGTCCAACCAGATCGGAGGTCGAGAGATCATCATGACAGGAAACCGTAATCAGAGGTCGGTCAAACCGCCAGGCCAGGTACTGCATAAAACGGGTTTTCCCGCAACCGGTCGGGCCCTTCAACAAGAGCGGCAGCCCCTCGCGATAGGCCGCTTCGGCGACCTCTATTTCACTGCCGGTGCTGAGATAGTAGGGTTCATCAACTATGCGATGCTCGTCAAGCTGCAACCTGTCTTTTTCCATTCACTGTCTCCTGCTTGGATTTTCAATTGTGACGGACTCGTAAAAAGTCAAAACCGCCATTTGCACAGTACGG
>CAZPXI010000348.1:0-3161 GCA_964590715.1 uncultured Desulfobulbus sp. | reverse complement strand
CTATTGCATCGGCATGGTCGTAAAATTGCTGCAGAGCATCCCGGCTGTCGGTGCATGTGAGCACGGAATAACCAAGACTGATCAGGGTCCGTCCGATGATATCCACCAGCAGCGGTTCATCATCGACCACAAGGATACGTTCAATGCCCCGGGGCAGGGGTGAACGGACGGCAGCCGTATCCTCCTGCAACTCTCTGTCAATGACCGGAAGATAGATATGAAAGGTACTCCCCTTTCCCGGCTGACTCTGGACAATAATCTCCCCGCCATGGCTTTTAACTATTCCGTGCACAACAGACAGCCCAAGTCCGGTCCCCTCACCCTTCTCCTTGGTGGTAAAAAAAGGATCAAAGATTTTTTCCCTGATATTTGGTTCCATGCCGCCCCCGGTATCGCTGACCATCAGATCAAGCCATCGTCCCTGCTCAATGGACGGAGGGAGATTGGGCGAACCAACGGATTCCTGGTTCAGTTCCTGCAGGGTGACCTGTAATATCCCCCCGTGCTCGCCCATGGCCTGCTTGGCATTGGTGCACAGGTTCATCAAGACCTGATGAATCCGGGTCGGATCGGCAAGGACGGAGCTGCAGGAGGAATCAATATTCTGCCTGAGCTCAATAGTGGTCGGCAAAGAGGAACGCAGCAGCTTTAAGGCCTCCTTGACGACAAACTGCAGCTTAGCTGGCCGCAGGTCTTCTTCTCCCTTGTGGCTGAAGGTCAAGATCTGGTTGACCAGCTCAGCCGCCCGGTTACCGGCTGCGATGATCTGGCTGACATCCTGTTTGACCGGATCATCCGGACTCAGCTGCAGATTCACCATTTCAGCATATCCCAGCACTGCAGATAGAATGTTGTTGAAATCATGGGCAATGCCGCCGGCAAGAGTGCCGATGGCCTCCATCTTCATGGCCTGATGCAGTCGTCCTTCAAGGGCCACTTCCCGGCTGATATCACGGCTGATAGCAACAAAATTGATCAACCGCCCCTCTTTATCCCGTACTGGCGAGACACTCACCTTTTCCTCAAGCATGGTCTCGTTCGCACCCAATCTCCTCAGATGACCGGACCAGCCGATGCCTAAAAGAACCGCCTCCCGCATTGCCCGGGTGGATTCACTTTCCTCCCAATCGGCGACCCGGCAGAGCAGTTCCCCATGGAGTTCCTCCGTCTTCTTTCCCAACTTTTTCATAAAGGCGGGATTCACATACTGTATATGCCCCTGGCCATCGGTTATGCATACGCATTCCGAGGCCTGATCAATGGCCGTCATCAACCGGGCACGTTCGTTTTCAGCTCGAACAAGATCGCTTACATCCCGAGCCACATGAACCAGACGCTGCACTTTTCCCTGCTCGTCAAGAATCGGCGCGCAGGAGACTTCAAACCGGCTGTCAATGCCCCGGTATCGCATCAACTTGCTGTGCGGCAGCCCATCTCTTGCGGTTGCCGCGACCGGGCATCCCTTACAGGGCTTTCTCAACCCGAACAAAAGGGTGTAACAATGTCGGCCGACCAAGGATTTGTATCTTCCGCCCCTGATCTCCCGCCCTGCCTTATTGGCCCGGACAATATGCATGTCCGCATCCTGAATGGTGATGATATCCTTGATGGCGTCAAAGGTCTTTTCCCACTCCTCCATGGCCTGCTGCAACTGCTGCTGATCTTCTTTCTGCCTGCTGATGTCCATCAGGGTAAAGACAACCCCTTTGCTTAAATCAGCCGGATCAAGGGGGGTTGAACTGAGCAGGGCCGGAAATCGGGTGCCGTCTTTTCTGCGCATCAACGCCTCAACGCTGCCGGTGTGGTCTTTACTGGTGGATATCTGCTCATATTTTTCCCGGCCCACCCGGAGAAACTCCTCATCATCGGCATAGACGATCCCGGCATTCTTTCCGGTAAGCTCATCAGTACCGTATCCTGTAATTGTGCTGAACTTTGTATTCAACCACTGGAATGAGCGGTCTACAACCAGACCGATACCGATGGGAGCGGACAGGAAAATACCTTCCAGCAGGGCACGACTCTGTTCCAGTTCCCGCTCTATCTGACGCCTCCACCCGACATCGGTCAGGATGCAATGGGTTCGGACCGTGTCTCCGGAACCTGAAAAAATTCTCCCGGTCACTTCAACAAGCGTGGTTGAACCGTCTTTATTTAATATAGTGAAATCGATACCGCTAAACGACCTGGATTCCTTGGAAAGGGGGAACTGCTGAAGCAGTAACTGTCGGCTGTTTGATACCAGAAACTCGGTGATATGGTGACCAACAACCTCTTCTCTGCAGTAACCAAACGTCGCAAGCCAAGCCAGGTTGACCTCAAGGATACAACCGTTTTCATCAAGGGACTGATAGGCAAGCGGCACCCGCTCAAAAAGCTGCCGGTATCGCTCTTCATTGGTTTTCCGCTCACTGATGTCCCGGGCAATGGCTATAAAAAGAGGGACACCGTCCCGGTCAAGGACATCAATTTTGATCTCCACCGGAAAAGTGCGCCCATCTTTATGCCGATGGGTGCTATGAACAACGGTTGGGCCTTCAGCATCTAAAATATGTTCAATGGTCGCCGCCACCCGGTGTTTGGGAAAATCAGGATCAATATCCGCAACCCCGAGGGTGAGCAGCTCTTCACGGTTGTAGCCCAGGCTGACACAGGCCTGTTTGTTGACATCTATGAACCGGCCGTCCATGTCGTAGATAAACAGGGCATCGGCGGCATGGTCGACGAGACGGCGAAAACGTTCTTCTGACCGATGGAGGTTTCCTTCCACATGCTTACGGGCGGTGATGTCCTCCCCGGTACTGAGCATACCGCAGGCCTTACCGTCACCGTCTTTGAGTACCGTGTTATGCCAGGCGATCATTCGCCTGCCGTTCTTACGGGTCTGAATGAAATTTTCATGGTAGGCCGCATGTTGGGCGTTGCCCGTCATGATCTGGGCAAATACACCCCGGACCGGTTGCCGATCTGCAGGCAGAAGAAAATGGCGCACCCAATCCATCCCGATCAGTTCTTCGGAAGGGTAGCCGAGGATCTCGCATCCCTTTGCATTGATCAAATTGATCCGGCCCTGTTCATCAAGGCCAAGAACCATTACACCTATTTTATCAATCAAATCCTGATTCGAAAGCTGTTGTACTACCATATCGTCTTCTTCACAT
>CAZPXI010000347.1:0-3177 GCA_964590715.1 uncultured Desulfobulbus sp. | reverse complement strand
TTTTCAGGCTATTTTCATCGTTCGTTGTGGCTGTGACCTGAAAACCCGGAGTCTGCGCTTTGCTCCGCTTACCTGGTCCAGCCATGCTGGTTTATCCGTGGGTTACTTAAGCTCATCCTGAAAGAGCTTGTTTGCCATCTGCGGGTTGGCCTTGCCCTTTGTTTTCTGCATCAGCTGACCGACAAAAAAACCGATGACCTTGGTCTTGCCGTCACGAAACTGCTGGGCCTGTTCGGGATTGGCCGCGATAATCTCCCGGACAAGAGTCGTCAACTCGCCCGCATCACTCATCTGGATCAGCCCTTTGTCTTTGACAATGGCCTCCGGGTCACCACCGGTTTCCAGCATATCGGCAAAAACCGTCTTGGCGATCTTGCCGGAGATGGCTCCCTCTTCGACCATGGAAAGCAACCGGGCCAGCTGGGTCGGTTTGACCGGGCAGTCGCTGAGCCGTTCCGGGGAAAATTCACGCAGCAGCTCGGTGCCGATGAAGTTGCTCAGTTTTTTTGCATTTCCGTAACCTTCCAGTGCCGCTTCAAAATAATCGGCCAGTTCCCGTGATCCGGTCAAAATGGTGGCATCGTATTCAGGCAGCTGGAGCTCGTCGACAAAGCGCTGTCTGCGGGCATCGGGCAGCTCCGGCAAGGCCTGTCTGACCTTCTCAATCCAGGTTTCATCAATCTCAACCGGCACCAGATCCGGATCGGGAAAATAGCGGTAATCGTGGGCCTCCTCTTTACCGCGCATGGACTCGGTCTGTCCCTTGTCCGCATCCCAGAGCAGGGTCTGCTGGATAACCTTTCCACCGTCAAGCAGGAGATCGCGCTGACGCCGCTGTTCATATTCCAGGGCCAACTGGACATTTTTAAACGAGTTCATATTTTTGAGCTCGGTCCGGGTTCCCAGCTCCTCCTGACCAACAGGCCGCAGGGAGATGTTGGCATCACAGCGGAAACTACCCTCCTGCATGTTACCGTCCGAGATGTCAAGGTAGCGGACAATGGAGTGGAGTTTTTTCAGGTAAGCCACCGCCTCTTCCGGTGAACGAATATCGGGCTCGCTGACGATTTCCAACAGCGGGGTGCCGGTGCGGTTCAAATCGACATAGCTCTCCGGTTCCACATCGTCATGGACCAGCTTGCCCGCATCCTCTTCCATGTGGGCCCGGGTGATGCCGATGGTTTTTTTCTCGCCGTCGACCTCAATCTCAATTCTGCCGTGCTCGGCTATGGGAAGTTCAAATTGAGAAATCTGGTAGCCCTTGGGCAGGTCCGGATAAAAGTAATTTTTACGGGCGAACTGGTTGCGGGTGTTGATGGTTGAGTCCGTGGACAGGGCCAGTTTAATCCCGTTTTCAACCACCTGCCGGTTCAGCACCGGCAGGGAACCCGGCATGCCGAGACAGACCGGACAGGTATGGGTATTGGGCGGTGCGCCGAATTCGGTTGAACAGCCGCAGAATATTTTGCTCTTGGTCTTCATCTGGGCATGGATTTCCAGGCCGATAACAGTTTCAAATTCCATGATCGTGTTCTCTACGTCAAAAGCTCTTGTGGTAAACTCTTATGCAATGCCCTGGCCGACCCATTGGCGGATTTTGAGCAGCTCATCTGGCCACTGGTCGGAAGCACGTTTTGCAATAAACATCCGAAACAGTTCATTGATGATTTCGGTTAACTGCTCAAACAGGCTGATTCGTTCCAGGATTCTGCCCTCTATACTCTCCGAATCATCACCCTCGTCCGCGCCGTCCACTGTCTTGGGCAGCTTGACATTGCGAAATTCCATGGTCGCTGCAGTCAGGGTGACGTTAAATTCATATTCGCCCCTGGCCACTCGAATCCTGGCCTGTTCCGGCTTTTTTCCCAGCGCAAGCCCGGCCCGGGCTTCTCTCAGCTCGGTCTGCAGCCCGCGGCAGATAACCTTTTCGCTGGCCTCGCCCTCACCGTATTCGAGCAGCATGTGCTTTTCAAAGACGACCAGGATGTCACCCATTCCCGGGACATCAACGTTACCGCCGCGTTCCTCGGCCTTATACCAGAGCCAGGCGAGAAACTCCTGGCCGAGAAAACGTTTTTCCTGTATCAGGTCAACTAAATCCATTGTATATCCGGTTCCGGGTTTAAGATTTTAATGCCGAAGGCGCTTGCTTACAAGCTAATCCCTCATCCCTAACCCCTGTAGTTTTTAAATAAGTATGGCCGGCTGCAAATTGTCGAGCTCGGCGACCAGTTGTTCGTCAGCAATGTGAACAGCGGTTGTCCAGGGGATCTGGAGCATGATTGAGAGATCAAAGGTATCTCTGAACAGATCCTCCAGCTGGATCATTGCCTTTTTACTGGTGGAAAAGAACAATAGGGTATTATTGGTCATGTTCCAGCACAGGTCGTAAATTACGGGGACAGGGGCGGATTTGCGGACAAGTTCCGTCCGGACCCGTTCCTTAATTTCAAGACGGGCCGATCGGCTGAGCTTGGGAACCTGTTTCTCCCGTTTGATGCGTTCCTCTTCCTTCATGGTGAATTTTTTTAATACCGCCGGGGAGACCTTGCGTTCATCGATCCGCATGGATAAGACAACATAATCACCGGCCGCATACGAGGCATAACCGAACTCGCTGTCAAACATATTGGCGACCGACACCCAGCCGATGGAATACTCTTCCATGTTGTCGTCAATATCCGTGAAACTGTGTTCGACTACACGCTCGGCAACAAAGTCCCAGAAATGATCGGGCAGCTCACCTTCTACGGTAAAGCGCATAAATGAAGCGGATCCGCTTAGTAACCCCATAATACCTCGGTTATAATAGTCTCTCTCTGATCCTGAACGCTCGGTTCAGGATGTTTTTTTTTCAGCCTCTGATATAGCAAACCTGCGGGGAACCAACAAGGAGATTAGGCGAATTCTTTTACCAGGGAAAGAAAAAGAGCACCTGGAACGATTATTCTGATGATTTTTTATTGACACGACTGGTAGAAAATAGTATCAAGATTCTCTTCAACAAAGGGTCGTTAACTCAGCTGGTAGAGTATCTGCCTTTTAAGCAGAGAGTCGCGCGTTCGAGCCGCGCACGACCCACCATATATATAGAATTTGTCCCCATCGTCTAGTCAGGTCCAGGACACCGGCCTTTCACGCCGGCAACACCGGTTCAAATCCGGTTGGGGACGCCAT
>CAZPXI010000346.1:0-3183 GCA_964590715.1 uncultured Desulfobulbus sp. | reverse complement strand
ATGATTTCACTGCAAAACATCCACAAAAAATTCGGCACGGTCAATGCCCTGCAGGGGGTCAGTCTCACCGTTGAGCCGGGCTCGATTCACGGGATTATCGGTGAAAACGGGGCCGGAAAATCCACCCTGATGAAAATCCTGACCGGATTCATCTCCAGGACCTCGGGTACGATCTCTTTTGAAAATAAAAAGGTACGCCTGCAGTCGCCCCAGGAGGCTCGGGATTTAGGGATCGGTATGCTCTACCAGGAGCCGCTGGATTTCCCGCAACTCAGTGTACTCGACAACTTTATGGCCGCAAGCGCAGACGGCAACCCTGCCCGCCAGCGCCAGGTGCTGGCCCGGCTCTGTGATAAATTCGGTTTTGAGCTTGATCCCGGTTCTCGCCAGGAAAAGCTCACTGTCGGCGAACGCCAGCAGGTCGAACTCATGCGCCTGATCAGAGACCAGTGCAAGGTCCTGATTCTTGATGAGCCGACCACCGGCATCTCGGTGGCCCAGCAGGAACTCTTATTTGCTACCCTGGACCAGCTGCGGAGTGAAGGCACCGCCATCATTCTGGTTTCCCATAAACTGGCCGAGATCCACAGCCTCTGCGACCGGGTGACCGTGCTCAGGCACGGCAAGCTTGCCGGTGAGCAGGAGCGCCCCTTTGATGAGGACGGCCTGCTCCAGGCCATGTTTGACACCCTGCCGAGCAAAACCTCGCCCCTGCCGCAAGGAAAAATCGGAGCTTCAATTCTGACCATGGAGCAGGTGGTGACAACTGCGGGCCGGGTCGGTCTTGACCGGGTTTCCATAGAGATCCACGAGGGCGAAATGATCGGGCTGGCCGGTCTTGACGGTTCCGGCCAGTCGGTCTTCCTGCAGATGGCCTATGGGTTGCTCAAGCCGGAACAGGGCCGGGTCACCAGCCCGTTGCAGGAGGAGGACCTGGTGATGCGGGTCTTTCTACCCGCCGACCGGCTGCGGGAAGGGCTTATTGCCGGGCTCTCCATCCGGGAGCACCATCTGCTGGCCGGTGACAGTCCGTTCATGCTCACCGGTTCGAGCGGCCGGGCCAAATCGGAACAGGCCATCAACACCTTCTCTATTCTGGGCAATACGGAAACAACAGCTGAAGGACTTTCCGGCGGCAACCAGCAGCGCCTCCTGCTCTCGCTGATCCCGGAGGGGGCCAGGCTTATTTTGCTGGAAAACCCCACCCGCGGACTCGATGTGCAGTCTGGCCAGTGGACCTGGCAGCATCTGCGCGACCGCCTGCCCGAAGACGGGGCCATTGTCTTTGCCTCACCTGATCTTGAAGAGATTATGGAACAGGCCACCCGGGTCCTGGTCTTTTTTAACGGCAGAATCATCCTTGATCGACCCACCGATCAAACCAGTTACCAGGAGGTTTCCCGGGCCATTACCGGCCAGGTGGAACAGCCATGAATACTTCTCAGGCATCCCGTCTTTCTACAAGTCTCCTGCAGATACTGGGCATAACTGCCCTGGCCGCCGGCGCGGTTTGCCTGCTGCTCTTCATGCTTGACCTTTCACCCGCCGGTATTGCCGGAGCAATGGCAGCAGGCTCGTTTACCTCCTGGCTGAAATTCAGCCAGATCCTTTCTATCTGGGTTCCGCTGCTGCTCTGTTCCTGCGGTCTGCTCTTCACCTTTCAGGCCGGATTGTGGAACATCGGTATCGAGGGCCAGGTGGTCATGGGCGCCATAGGGGCCACCATCCTGCTGCGACTGCCGGAAGGCGTACTGCCGCCCACGCTCACCATCATTCTCGCACTCATCACAGCCTGTATCGGCGGCGGTTTGTGGGGCATCTTTGCCGGGGTGCTCAAGAACCGGGGCGGGGTCAATGAAATCTTCGGTGGACTGGGCCTGAACTTCGTAGCCCAGGGGATTATCCTCTATCTTATCTTCGGGCCCTGGAAACGTGACGGCATCGCCTCCATGAGCGGGACTGACATCTTTTCCCGTGACCTCTGGCTGACCACACCAACGGGATGGCGGGTAGCTCCGGCAGCCCTTGGCCTGGCCATCTTCGTTTTTCTGCTCAGCTGGTTTCTTCTCAACCGGACCCGGTTCGGGCTCCGGGTCAAGGCCGTGGGCATCAATGCCAAGGCTGCTCAACTCTTTCATATCAAACCCGAACGTTATGGCCTGATGGCCATTCTGGTCGGCGGGGCCATGGCCGGTCTGGCCGGCGGGCTCCAGGTCACCGGTGTCTATCATCGCCTGATCCCTGCCGTTTCCAGCGGTTACGGTTATCTTGGTCTGCTGGTTGTGATGCTGGCCAACTACAAGGCCCTGCCCGTTCCCCTGATTGCCCTGTTCTTTGCCTGGCTGGCGGCAGGCTCCATTCAACTGCCGATCATGCTGCAGATCGATTCCTCACTCTCCGGAGTCATCCAGGGCGCCTGCGTACTCAGCGCCCTGCTGGTGCATGGGCTGCGCAGGAAGAAGGGGGCACGCTGATGGAAATTTCAATTACTATCCTGCTGGCTGGTATTGCCGCTACGGCCGCGCCCCTGGTGCTGGCCGCCCTTGGCGAGACCCTGAGCGAGAAAGCAGGGGTCATCAACCTGTCCCTGGACGGAACCATCCTGCTCTCGGCCATGACCGGATTTGCCGTTGCCGCCCAATACGATTCCACTCTGGCCGGCTTTGCTGCCGCTGCCGGAACCGGTATGCTGGTCGCTCTGGTGCTGGCGATCATCAGTATTTGGCTGGGCCAGTCCCAGGTTGCAGTCGGTTTTGCCCTCACCTTTCTCTGCCGGGATCTGGCCTACTTTCTCGGCGCTCCTTTTGCCCGAACACCCGGACCCCAACTCTCCGGGCTCCCGATCCCCCTGTTGTCCGACCTGCCTTTTTTCGGGCCGATCCTGTTCAACCACTCTCTGATCGTCTATTCCAGCTTTATTGCCATTCCCCTGCTCTGGTGGTTCATGTACCACACGCCCCAGGGATTGATTATGCGCTGTGCCGGAGAAAACCCGGAAGGATGCTGGGCCCATGGTATCAGGCCCAGGGTTGTCCAGACCATCTATACCCTGGCAGGCGGGGCCCTGGTCGGGCTGGCCGGAGCCGCCTTCTCGCTGGCAACCAAACCGGGCTGGGGTCGTCCACAGGGCTGTGAAGGTGTGGGCTGGATCGCCCTGGCCCTGGTGATATTTGGCGGCTGGCA
>CAZPXI010000345.1:0-3186 GCA_964590715.1 uncultured Desulfobulbus sp. | reverse complement strand
TGGGCAGGGCCTTTGGCTTTCACCGGGCGCTGGATAATGCCGGGGCCATGCTGGGGCCACTTTGTGCCTGGGTTTTACTCAGCCGTAATGTCGGTATGGGCCATGTCTTTCTCTGGTCCCTGGTGCCTGGGGTTCTGGTTCTCTGCCTGCTCTGTTTCGGGCTTGAGGCTGCGCCCCCAAAGACGCCGATAAAAAAACTTCCCCCGCTCAGGTGGTCTGCTCTTGATCATCGACTGCGCGGCCTGATCCTGGCCACAGGCGGCCTTGCCCTGGCCAGTGCACCGGAGGCCTTCCTTGTGCTGTGGGCGACGGAAAACGGTCTGCGGATTTCCTGGGTGCCGCTTATCTGGGCGGCAGCCAGCGGGGTCAAGGCCATTGTCGCCGGTCCGGCCGGAAGCCTGTCGGACCGGTTCGGAAGGCCGGCTGTTCTTCTTGGCGGCTGGTCACTGCGGATTGTGCTTCTTTTCAGCCTTGCCTGGAATTGTCGGCAAACCGTATCCGGTCTGGTCTGGTTTCTCTTCCTGGCCCATGCGGCCTCGCTTGCCTCTACCGAAGGGGCTGAACGTGCCCTGATTGGTGATTTTGCCCGCAGTGATGAGCGGGCCACTGCCTTTGGGCTCTATCATATGGTTGTCGGCCTTGCAGCCCTGCCCGGCGCCTTACTCTTTGGAGCTGTCTGGCAGTGGTTTGGTTCCGGGGTTGCCTTTATGACAAATGGTGTTCTTGCCGCTCTTTCAGTGTTTTTTCTGATCCGAAACGTCTACGTGACCAGATAATTCCACTTAATTCGTGGAATTATCCATTTTTTGAATAATATCCTGCTCCGTCAAAAATATATTATTAGGGTGACATCTAATCGACTGATTTTAATTCATTTTAAACGCAGGGTGAATTTACCTTGAGAAAAGGGAACTGTTTCTTGAAATCCAAAGGTAAATTGAATATCATAATTTTTATGTTTTTTACCTCACTCAAGCCCCTTGGGCTATGCACGGATTCAGGCGGGAGCTTTTTTTTACATTTTTTAAGACTGAAGTCCCGGAGTACTGCACAGTCCCTGTATGAATAACCGTCGCCAAAACCTCTCTCCATACCTTGACTGGGCAAAGTTTCTCCTTGTTCTCGGCCTTGGCGGATACCTGATTGTTCGCGGCAGTGAACAGCTGGGCTACAGCTGGCACTGGCGGAGTATTCCCGGTTACCTGTTGAGCTATACCAACGGCCACCTGCAGACCGGCCCGTTACTTGACGGCCTTCTGGTCACGCTGGAGATTACCCTGTACAGCCTGTTTGTCTCCGCCGGTATCGGTCTTGCTACCGCCCTGCTTCGTCTTTCAGGTTCACGGGTCGGGCGCTGGCTGGCCATAATGTATCTCGAATCCATCCGCAATACACCGCTGCTGGTGCAGATCTTTTTTCTCTATTTTGTCATGGCACCAATTCTTGATATTGATCGATTCTTCACCGCAGTACTTGCCCTCAGCCTGTTTGAAGGGGCATATGCCTCAGAAATATTTCGAGCCGGTATCGTCGCTGTTCCGACCGGGCAATGGGAAGCCTCGCATGCGCTTGGCCTGAGCCGTTTTGATGCCTACCGAGCCGTGATTCTCCCCCAGGCCATCGCCAGAATTGTTCCGCCGTTGACCAGTCAGGCAGTGTCTCTGGTCAAGGATTCCGCGCTGGTCAGCACCATAGCTGTTTATGACCTGACCATGCAGGGGCGGACAATTATAGCCGAAACTTTTCTTACCTTTGAAGTCTGGTTCACGGTCGCAGCACTTTATCTTATCCTGGCCCTGATCCTGTCCTTTGCCGCTGATCAGGCCAAAAGATATTTTCAGACCGCGTGATTGAAAGAGGCCTTGTGCATATCGATATTTTGCCCATCATCACGGCCAGGCATCTGTGCAAGACCTTTTCCGGCCAGGTAATCGGTCTGGATGATTTTTCCATTCAGGTCGACCGTGGTGAGGTGTTGGTCATCATCGGTCCTTCCGGATCGGGCAAGTCAACCTTTCTTCGATGCCTGAACGGACTTGAGGAAATTGACAGCGGCGAGATCGTTGTCGATGGCATTCCCCTTGATCACAATGAAAAAAATCGGTTGGAAATCCGGCGCGAGGTGGGAATGGTCTTTCAGGCTTTTAATCTCTTTCCCCATCTTTCGGTGCGAAAGAATGTCGATCTGGCCCAGCGTCTGGTGCGCCGAAAAAAGCGGAGCGATGCCGCTGATTTTTCTCTCCGTCTTCTTGAACGGGTCGGCCTTTCCGACAAGGCGGACAACTATCCCCACGAGCTCAGCGGCGGCCAGCAGCAGCGGGTGGCCATTGCCAGAGCGCTTGCGATGATGCCCAAGGTCATGCTCTTTGACGAGGCAACCAGCGCCCTGGATCCGGAAATGATCGGAGAGGTGCTTGATGTGATGCGGGGGCTGGCCGACGACGGCATGACCATGGTCGTGGTCACCCATGAAATGGGCTTTGCCCGCGAAGTCGGCGACCGGGTTGTGTTTATGGAATCCGGACACGTAGTCGAGGAAGGGCAGGGCGAGGATTTTTTCCTCAACCCCCAGCGTCGGCGAACCAAAGAGTTTTTGCGACAGATTCTTTGAGGTTAGTTCAAGATTCAGGGATCAAAGTTAATATGTACCGCCGCTGCTTGTCTTGATGCAGTGGTATTGGAAAGAATATGAAATAAAGGAGAAGCTATGACTGGTTGGAAAAAAGTCGGATTGATGGTTATGGGCTTGAGTCTGTTGTTTTGTCAGGTGGTCTCTGCCGGTGAGATTCAAAGAAAGATTGCTGCCGAGAGTACCATTGAACAGATTGCCAAGCGGGGAACCATCCGGGTTGGGATGGATGTCTTTGTCCCCTGGGCCATGAAGAATAAAAAGGGCGAGTTGATTGGCTTTGAGATTGATGTGGCCCGGAAACTGGCTGAAGACATGGGGGTCAAGGTGGAGTTTGTCCCGACCAAGTGGTCCGGTATTATCCCGGCCCTGATTGCCGGTAAGTTTGATGTTATTATCGGCGGTATGGCCGTGACCCCGAAACGAAACCTGAAAATCAATTTTACGGCCCCATACTACTATTCAAGCCAGGGGTTGCTGGCAAATAAAAAAATGGCTGAGGGCTTTTCACTGGCCGATTTCAACAGCCCGGATGTGAACATCGCAGCCCGGCTTGG
>CAZPXI010000344.1:0-3193 GCA_964590715.1 uncultured Desulfobulbus sp. | reverse complement strand
AAATTGATGCTGGTGTTATCCGTGAGCCGAAACGTCAGTGTGCTGTCGTTACACCATGATCAACCGACTGCCGCTGGTGCACGGGGTAAAAGATGAGACTGAGGTAAAAAAGTACGATGCCGGGTTCGCTTAATAACCGTTCGTAAAGGGTAAAAGGCCGACTGCCGACGGGCTTGTACAGGTTGGTAATGTAGCCCTGCTGGATTATATAGTAGATAGAGAGCAAGCCGATAGCACAGGAAATGCCTAAGAGGATTCTGCGAATATTTTTAGAAAAGGTATCTTGGGGTTTTGGAAAAAATGTAAATTCAATGAGCACGATACTGAGGGGCATGATTGCTGCATTTTCTTTTGTGCCAACAGCAAGGATGTAACAGAAAATACAGAGGAGGATGTTAAAGCAGCGGTTGGGAGTTGTTTCGCTCAAGCGAGATTGCAAATACCATAAAATGGACCAAATGTAGAACATTGCTGCCAGTGATGCCATGCGTTGGACGATATAGGTGACAGCCTGAGTTTGTATGGGATTAATTGCCCATAGGACGGTGCCAAGCAGTGCTATAAAAAAGGCATCTTTATGAGAATATTTTTTCAGAATTGGTGTTTGAAAAAGGAGCAGTATCGTTTGAAAAAGGAGTAGGCTTGTCAGGATATGAATCAATATGTTGACAATGTGATAACCAAGAGGATTGTCCTGTCCGATATACCAGTTGAGGGCAAATGAGAGGTTGGCAACAGGTCGGTATAATGTGCCTGGTGCAAAGGGCTTTGCGTGTAAAGTTTGCCAGAGTGCCTCCGGCATAAGGGTCTCGATATGAAGGGGAGTGTTGTTAATTATGTTGGGTGGGTCATCAAGCATCCAAGGCGTAGTGAACGTGTTTGAATATAAAAGAAAGATAAAAGCTATAATGCTCAACTTTGGAAAAAATTTTGATGAGTTCACTAGCGCAGTAAGCTATTTTTTTATTAAAAATTAAAAACACCCATGTCTTCCTAGGAACAAGCGAAGCATGGGTGTTTGAATGCTGAACCTTCAGCAGTGTTTCTTACTGACTAATTGTAGATGTGTATACATTTGAACCATCCCAGGCACCGCCTGAAGCTGTTTGATAATCAGAAGGGCATCGAGTTGAACCATCAGTAACCGTAATAGTGATAACAACATTAGGATCTGTTGCCGTGACTGTAAAGGTGTTAGATCCTGTAATGGTAAGAGGTTTCCAGCCACCAATTTTTAAATCAGCATCTGTAATGGCCGTATGTGTAGGAATGGCGAAATAATCAGCAACTGCACCGGCAATGCTGGAGGCATCTGATTCAGCAGCGGAGCAAAATGCTTTATTCCTATAAGCAATAAAGTTAGGGATAGCAATAGCTGCCAGAATACCAATAATAGCGATAACGATCATCAGCTCGATCAGGGTAAAGCCTTTCTCATTTGCATTCAGTCTCAGTTTGTTCAAAGTCATGTTTTCCTCCTCGCGGAATGGGTGTTGGGTGTCGAGCGCCTTTGTGGCCCCGAAAAATTAGCAGTTGTCTCCTTGGTAGCATCATCCGTGCCAATCTTCTTTTTCTGGGTGCAATTTTTATTATCTTGCTACTATTCCAATAAATTATCCTCTGGGCACTTGTTTCTCTTCCTGAAAAAATATACAAGAAAGCAAGAGGCTTTTACCCAAAGATGACATCTTTGGGCGCTGTGGTGACAAAAAATGTCAGTTTGGCTGCAGCTAAGGGTATCCAAGAGGGAGAGGCGATATTTTGCGGCATGGAAATGGGTTAACATTTAATATTGTCAAGACGTTAGTCTGGATTGTTTTCCTGGCTATGGTGTTGACCGTTTTTGTCATGGACATATTCTGGCAGCGCGATTTGGTCCGAAGCTTTGCCGATCATGCTGAAGCCATGGTCTCGCTGGTTCTTCAAGAGGAAGAACTGCTGCCGGGCTTCCCGGCTGAGTCAGATGGCAGAGAAAATGGACAACAGCCTCTTCTTCAGAAAACCGGAGCCTTGAGCGGCGGGTTGCAGATAACCGGTGGAGATGTGCAATGGTTCGGTAAGGCAACCGGTTATGAAAGAGATATGGAGCAGATGGCAAAGAAATCCTATGAGTTAAAGACAACATCTCGTACTCTGCATGGTTTTGCCTTAAATATTTTTATACCGGCAAAAAAATATCTCCTTCTTGCTCAACCGTTTCCTGAGGGGAGTTCGGTGGATGGTTCCATTGCCCTGTTATATCCCCTTGAACCGGTCTATGCTTCGATGCGCAGGAGTCATCGAATGGTTTTTGTGTATTTACTGGTGAATCTTATTATTCTTACCGTTATAGGGTTATTTCGATTTTTTCGGTTTACCGTGCGGCCTATTGAAGAGCTTGTTCGTCTGACTGATGCCTATGAGGAGGAGGGAACGGTTCCTTTTCTGGCTCTTGAGCAGGACAACGAGCTCGGGCAGTTGTCTACTGCTTTAAATCGAATGCTGCAGCGTATTGAAGAGGATAGAAAAAAATTACAGCAGAGTGTCGTTTCTCTTGAGGCGGCAAATAATGAACTGATTGCTACCCGTGAAGAAATGGTTCTAGCGGAAAAATTGGCTTCGGTCGGTCGCCTGGCTGCCGGTCTGGCCCATGAAATAGGTAATCCGATCGGTGTAGTGCAGGGCTACTTGAGTCTGTTGCAGCAGGAAGGCCTTACCGGCGAGGAACGGAATGATTTTGCCCGTCGCTCTGAAAGTGAATTGCAGCGTATTAACCGGTTGGTTCGTCAGTTGCTGGATTTTTCAAGGATCAACAGTGGTCAGCTGACGGAGGTTTCGATTCATGCCATCCTGGAGGAACTCGTTGAAATGGTTACCTGTCAGCCCTTTATGGAAGGGGTGGACATTCGGACGGAGTTTTCCGCCTCAGATGATGTAGTTCAAGGCGATTCCGACCAGTTAAAGCAGGTTTTTCTAAATTGTCTGTTGAATGCCGCCGATGCTATGGCATCAAGCCAGGGAAGCAAAAACGAGATTGAGATAAGAACTAGACTGAATACTAAAGAGCCTGGTGCCGGTGCGAATGGGTATCTTCTATTGTCGATTAAAGATACAGGTGCCGGAATAGCCCAGGAAGATCTGGT
This sequence comes from uncultured Desulfobulbus sp., assembly GCA_964590715.1. GTDB lineage: Bacteria > Desulfobacterota > Desulfobulbia > Desulfobulbales > Desulfobulbaceae > DRLX01. Next base: position 71 of record CAZPXI010000344.1, on the reverse strand, counting down.
CAACATTTTTGACCCTTTTTTTACAACAAAAGAACCCGGCAAGGGAACCGGACTCGGGTTGTCGGTTGCAT
>CAZPXI010000343.1:0-3217 GCA_964590715.1 uncultured Desulfobulbus sp. | reverse complement strand
GTGACGGCCGGCCCCGATGGCCGGCCGTCGGTACGAAGGAGGATGGCATTTCAGCAGATTGGCAGGCCGCTGAAATTCCTTTATTGACCAAGCAGAACGCTTGCCGCCCGGCCAATCATGGTGCCCGGGAGCAGACCAAGTCCGATCACCCCGAGCAATGCTAAACCGAGTACGGCTGAAATACCCGGAGAATAGCTGATATCAAGCTGCTCCTGCGGCTCGCTCATGTACATATAGCGCACAACCCGCAGGTAGAAATAGGCTGAGATTGCACTGAAGATGACAGCACCTATAACCGTCATCGTATATCCAGCGGCCAGGGCCGCTTTGAGCAGGTAAAACTTGCCGATAAACCCTGCCGTCGGTGGAATCCCGGTCAGTGAAAACATGAAGATGAGCATCAGGACGGCGGCCATGGGATTGGTCTTGGCAAGCCCGCGGTAGTCGTCCAGGGATTCATGCCGGTTTCCTGGTGCGGACAGGAGGATGAGCACGGCAAAGGCGCCCATACTCATGAATCCATAGATGAGCAGGTAGCTCATGGTTGCCGATAAGCCCTCAGCAGTCCCGGAAAGGATACCGAGTAATGCGTAGCCGGCGTGGGCAATGGCTGAATAGGCCAGCATCCGTTTGATGCTGCGCTGTGAAAGAGCGGTTATATTGCCGATTGCCATGGTCAACAGGGCCAGTGCGGCCAGCAGTGTTCCCCACTGGTCATTGAACTGGGGGAAACCCGACATCAGCACCCGGCCAAACACAGCAAACCCGGCAGCCTTAGGCCCCACCGACATGAAGGCGGTAAGTGCGGTCGGTGCGCCTTCATAGACATCCGGTACCCAGAAGTGAAAGGGAGCCACTGCAACCTTGAAGCAGAAGGCAACAATCATAAGTCCAAGCGCCGCCATCAAGGCCGGGTTGTGTAAGAGCTCACCGGATGCGGTTATTGCACCGATTTTTGCAATGTTTGTGGTCCCGGTCAGGCCGTAGACCAGTGACATGCCAAACAGCAGGATGGCCGAGGCAAAGCCGCCCATGAGAAAGTACTTCATGGCCGCTTCACTGCTTCTCGGGTCGTTTTTGTGCATACCGACCAGGCAGTAGACCGACAGGGCCATGAGTTCCAGGCCAAGGTACAGGACCATCAGGTCACCGGCCGAGGCCATGATCAGCATACCGACGGCGGAAAAGAGCATCAGGCCGTAGTACTCACCCTGCATTTCCCCCTCGGTGCGGCGAAAATGCTCGCTCATCAAAGCGGTCATGATGACCCCGAGCAGGCAGATGATTTTAAAAAACGAGGCATAGGAGTCGGTGAGAAACATGCCGCCAAAACCACTGGCATTGCCTGTAGCTGCGACCATGCCCAGGACCGTGACGCAGCCGAGTACCGTCAGCCAGGGCAGGAGTTGCCGCTGTTTTTCCGCAAACAGGTCCAGGCCGATGACTGTCAGGCCGATACAAACCAGCAGTATCTCCGGCAGGATCGGTTCAAAGGCTGTCCAGCTGATCATTGCTGTATCCATCATTATCTATCCTTGTGCTTTCTCTCGACTATCATTGGGTATTCCTCGTTTTGCCGCTTTGCGGTTGAGCGAACCTGCTGCGAGATTATTCCCGCCTGTCATTGTGTAGGAGCCCACCCCTGTGGGCGATATCAAAGGTCTCTTGTTTCGTCCGGAGGGCCGGATTCCTGCGATATTCTTCTTTCTTCGTTCAGATTCAAAGCTAACGGTTGTCATTGCAACATCATGGCACCGGCCCGGGCAAGCGCCTCGGTTGGACCGTATACCTGCGTCAGCAGGTGGCTGACCGACTCGTGCATAAAGCTTAAAAGTGCGTTGGGATACAATCCGATCCAGAAGATCAGGACAACCATGGGCACCAGGGTTATAATCTCCCTTCTGTTCAGCTCCGGCAGGTTAAGCACCTTGTCGTTGACCGAGTTGAAAAAAATGCGCTGGTAGAGCCACAGCATGTACCAGGCCCCCAGGATCAGGCCGGTGGCTGCAAAAACAGCCGCCCAGGGCCTGGTGATGAAGCTGCCGAGCAGGATGAGAAATTCACCGATAAAGCCGTTGGTGCCGGGCAACCCTACCGAGGCCAGGGTAAAGAGCAGGAAAAACGAGGCAAAGACCGGCATGGTGGTGGCCAGGCCGCCGTAATCGGCAATGGCCCGGGTGTGGGTGCGCTCGTAGATCATGCCGATGGACAGAAACAGAGCCCCGGTCACAACCCCGTGATTAATCATCTGCAGGATGCCGCCTTCAACGCTCTGGGGATTCAAGGCATAGAGGCCCAGGGTGACAAACCCCATATGGCTGACCGAACTGTAGGCGATAAGTCGTTTGAGATCGGTCTGGGCCAGGCAGATAACAGCCCCGTAGACGATACCGATCAGGGAAAGGACAATCATTGGAATCATCATCGCCTGGGTGGCGTCGGGCAGGATAGGCATGGAAAAGCGCAGGAACCCGTAGGCCCCCATCTTGATCAGAATTCCGGCCAGAATAACTGAACCGGCCGTGGGTGCCTCGGTATGGGCATCCGGCAGCCAGGTATGGACCGGCCACATGGGCACTTTGACTGCAAAGGCGGCGAAAAAGGCCCAGAACAGCATCATCTGCAGCTTGATCGGAAAGGTCTGCTCGGCCAGTTTGAGGATATCAAAGGTGTGTCCGCCCTGGGCATAGAGGGTGATGATGCCGATCAGCATAAGCAGGCTTCCGATCAGGGTATAGAGGAAGAATTTAACCGTGGCATAGATTCGGTTAGGTCCGCCCCAGATACCGATGATCAAAAACATCGGAATCAACATCGCTTCCCAGAAGATGTAAAAGAGGAAGAAGTCAAGGGCGCAGAACACTCCGATCATTGCTCCCTCAAGCAGGAGGACGGCAATAAAAAACTCTTTGACCTTGGTCCGGATGCTTTCCCAGGAGACCAGGATGGAGAGGGTGGTGATCAGGGCCGAGAGCAGAATAAACAAAATGCTGATCCCGTCGATCCCGAGAGAATAGTTGATGTTCAGGGCCGGGATCCAGGGGTGCTGCTCGGTAAACTGCATGAGGTAGGTGCTCTTATCAAACAGAAACCAGAGCGGCACCGCCAGCAGGAGCTCGATCAGGCTGATGATCAGGGCCATGGTCCTGATGGTCCGGACCTCTTTCCCGTCAACCAGCAGCAGGGACAGAGCGCCGATGACCGGAAAGAAGATAAG
>CAZPXI010000342.1:0-3218 GCA_964590715.1 uncultured Desulfobulbus sp. | reverse complement strand
TACTCTTTTTATCCTTATCATGTTCACCGTCATCCAGTTTGCATTTATACTCCCACGACCCCTCCGGCCCCTGTTGCGGGACGACGTATTTATAGCTTGCCGTCATACCGTCACGATCCATCTCAGCCTTTTTAACAACTTTCCTCTCTTCTGCATCCGTGATGGTAATCCGGGCCTTTTCCAGGGCATCTTCCCACTCCCCGGTCCCGGTACAGGTCAACAGCACGGTCTGACCCGGTGCAACCGGATCTGATCCGGCCGTCATTTTAATGCTTCTGTCACCTGCATAGGCAGCGTGAGCGGCAATGATTACCGCCGTTGTCAACGCAATTTTCATGTTCATGGTTCCTCCTGGTTTGAACAGAGTATTTATCACACAATGTGTGTGTTCTTCCGACACCACAATGTGCAATAGATGTGCCAGTTACAATTTACAAAAATCGGCAGGAGTTCTTTTGGCAGAAGGGGTTGAGCAATTTAAGCGAGACGGCAGGCAGGAAACAATCAGGCAGCTAGGGGATCGCTCAAAAATAAAAAAAGAGTCCAGACGGGTCTTAAGCAAACCCGGGTGGATAAATCCGGACATAAACGGAAAAGAACAACAGCAGCAAAATAGAATACAAGATAACGACCGGCCGGTCGTCATCCGACAAACATGGTCGGAGATATCCAACGGGAAGAAAGCGGTCGGAAAACAAAAAAGAGTCGTCTTGCCGGCGGTATCTTTTGTATACTCAGCGGCAGGAATCGCTCTTTTTTTCGGCAAGAAAGCGGGCAAGAGTTTTCCGGTCCTGCCTGATAACCGTCAACAGCAGGAGGTGATCGGACAACACTCTGAGCAGATCCTTTGCCAGTTCGTTTTTCCCATCCGCCAGCCGGTAATACATCCAGACTCCCCGGCGCTCCCCCGTGACAAGGCCGCCGTTCCGAAGATAGGCCAGGTGCCGGGAAATGGTTGATTGCGGCAGATCAAGCACCGCCATCAGATCACAGACACAGAGTTCGCCCTCGATGAGCAGGGCCATGATTCGTAAGCGAACCTCTTCGGAAAGGGCCTTAAAGAGTTGAGCCGTCGTTTGCATATTTTCTTTTTATCTGCTTAACCGGATACAGGCAACCTTTTTTTGAAATGCTGCTCAGGAGCCCTCTGCCCGGTTCACTTCATCAACCTGCCGCCCGCAGGGGGAGAATTAGAAAAAAAAGCGTGCCGTCCGGCTCGGACGAGGTGAAACCGACTTGCCCGCCAAGAAACTTTTCGCCGAAAAATTTCATGGACCAGGTACCCAGGCCGCGCCCTTCTCCGGCTTTGTTGGAATAATTCCTTTGAAAGATACGCAACTTTTCCCTGTCCGGAATAACCTGCCTGTTCCAGACCGTAAAACGGAGCATGTCTGTTCCGGTCAATTCAGTACCGAGCCGTACCTCATCCCCAGGTTCCGCAGCCTCAAAAGCATTGATAATCATGTTGATCAAAACCCGAAACAGGACGCAGCTGTCGGTCCGCAGGTACAGGGGTTTATTGACCGAAGTCACGGAGAAGCTTTTATCCCGGGCAATGGGAGAGCTGCTGAACTCCTCCTGGATGTCCAGCAGAATCCCGGGAACGGACACGTCTTCCAAGCGGGGAGTATAGGTATGCTCTTCACTGAGCGCCAGCGTTCTCTGCATCTCAACTTCACTGTTCAACCTGTAGACCAGCTTATGAATAAGTCGACCACAGTGTCTGGCCATATCCGGGCTGCCCATGGTAAGCAGATCGGCGGCTCCCTGCAGACCACTGAGAACATGTTTCAGGTCATGGAAAAAAAGGCGTTCCTCACAGGCCCACTGCTGTTGCCGGGAGATATCCTGTAGAAAAAGCAGAAGAAAATGTTCCTTTTCACAGGCAAAGGGAACAGCCCGTACCCGGAGGCATAAATCCGTCTTCACCCGGCCCCGGCGGACCTCTGCTGCACAAATCCGTTCCACAGGCTCATTAGCGGCGAGACTGGTCACCATGGCAATAGCGGCCCCGCAGGACGAACAATATTTTGTGGTTCCGCAGCCTGCCGGTTCATCGTCGGCATGGATACAACCGATAACCTTGCCGAGACGGAGGCCAAAGATCTCATCCGAACTTTTAATCCCAAACGCCTTAAGAAAGAGATCATTGACGGCAATGACCTGACGCCGAGCGTTGAGGACCGCCAGCAGGCCGCCAACAGTTTTCAGAACTCCATCAAGAACCACGTTAGACGATGTCAGCGCAATATCCCGCTCCAGTGCCTCCCGTCGTCCGGCACGTTCAGAACCGGCAACATGGGTCTTCTCCATACGTCCTCCCCGGGCTTCTTGTAAAACTGCATAGCCTCCCTTTTTTGTATCACAAAACCGCTCTCATTCACAAATAATAATCATATGGAAATCCACCCAGCCGGAAAAGTCGTTGCTGACCTGAAATTTTACAATTCATGCTCAAGTCGCTGTACGAATCCATCCATCATGCTTATACTGTCTCCAGAAAAGAGAAGCCCCCTTGTACAAATCAACGAAGCAGAGGGTAAGAGATGAAAGAGGCGCTGTTTTATCGACCGGGGAAGAACAAGGACGTTGTCTGTGAACTGTGCAACCACCACTGCCGCATACAGGAGGGAAAACGTGGTATCTGCGGGGTGCGGGAAAATAAAAACGGAATGCTCTACAGCCTGGTCTACGGTCGGTTGGTTGCAGAAAATATTGATCCTATCGAGAAAAAGCCGTTGTTTAACTTTCTGCCCGGCAGCAGGGCTTTTTCCATTTCAACCGTCGGCTGCAACTTCCGTTGTCTCCACTGTCAGAACTCTAATATCTCCCAATATCCCCATGCCGAGCATGGCGAGATAGCCGGTGCTGAACGTACGGCCGAGTCCGTGGTTGAAGATGCGGTCCGAGGCGGATGCGCCAGCGTCTGCTACACCTATGTGGAACCGACCATCTTTTATGAATTTGCCTACGATTGTGCACTGCTTGCCCATAAGCGAGGGCTGAAAAACGTCTTTGTCAGCAATGGCTATATGACTCCTGATGTCACCCGCCACCTGGCCCCGGTCCTCGACGGAATCAATATCGATGTCAAAGCCTTTACCGATGATTTCTATAAAAAGGTCTGCAAGGCCCGGTTGCAGCCGGTTCTTGACAATGTCCACCTCATGCATGAACTCGGGGTATGGGTCGAGGTCACCACCCTTATCATCCCGGGC
>CAZPXI010000341.1:0-3218 GCA_964590715.1 uncultured Desulfobulbus sp. | reverse complement strand
GGTAGACCAGGGTCCGGGTTTTTCCACTGCCGGCTCCGGCAATAACCAGAACCGGTCCGTTGCCGTGGGTCACGGCGGCGTACTGGGCCTCGTTCAGAGCCTCACGTGTGACCGGAGATTCTTCCTGTTTGGATACCTCGGTTAATATGTCGTGTTGCGAATGATCTTGCATAGCGGTTTTCTACCACAGAGCGTTCAACGGTGCAACGGCTGTTGACAGGGAAGCGTGTTTTCAGGTAAAATGGAAGATTGAGCAACTGAACAAGAAAACTTTTTTCGTACAGGATGAATAAAAGACATGAATAATCTTGAAACTGTTTTTGATGACCAGACCTTGAATGAACTTTTTCCAGCCGGGCGGGCCGATGATTTTTTCGAGGCTCTGTTCGGCGACGCAGGCGAGGGAGCGTATGATATTCGCCTGAGCTTTGCCGGTTACGATGCAGGGACCAACAGCCTGCGTTTTTTCCTCAACCTGCATGAACGTCCCGGTTGCTGCCTGGTCTGCAACCTGACCTACGGCCTGCCCGAAGTTTTTTCCCGCCATCCGGTGATAAATATCAAGGGGCTGGTCGCAGACATTGAAAAGAAATTGGACGGCAAGGCAAGCTGTGGCGACTGGAAGCTTGGCACAACCGTACAGCAGGAAAAGAGCCTCCATGCCATCCCCCTGCACATTCAACTGGTCTGAAATACCATGACTGAACAGAAAAGCTGGGATGAACGCTATAGCAGCGATGAACTGCCCTGGGACACGGGACGGCCTGATACCTATCTGGTCCGGATGGTCTCACGCTGGCCGTTGCACCAGGGATCGGTATTGGATATAGGCTGCGGAACCGGAACCAACAGTCTCTGGCTGGCCCGGCAGGGATTTGAGGTGACCGGGCTTGATATCTCCAAAGAGGCTGTTGCTATTGCCCGGAAGCGGGCAAGCGAAGAAGGTATTGAATGCGGTTTTGTCTGCGACGATTTTTTGACGGCCGGTGTTCCGGCGACTTCTGTTCAGTTCGTCTTTGACCGCGGCTGTTTTCATTCCGTCAAGGAAGAACAGCGGCAGGCCTTTGTTGAGCGTGTGGCTGAGTTGCTTGATCCGGGCGGGCTGTGGCTCAGTATGATCGGTAATGCCGATGATCCGGTGCAGGACAAGGGGCCGCCAAAGCTTTCAGCCCGTGAGATCACAACGGCAGTGGAACCGGAGTTTGAGATCCTGCACCTGGAATCCTGTATGATTGAGTCCCGGATGGGACAACCGCCCAGGTTCTGGCAGTGCCTGTTGAAAAAACGTTGATGGTGTGTTGGGAGGGAGTACGGTAAATATTCGGCTAGTGCCCCACCTGAACATACCTGCTTCTAATGAACCGCCACCTGAGAGCGGCCGTTTTTCTTGGCCTGATACAGGATATCGTCGGCCCGTTCCATCCACTCGTCCCTGTTCATGTCCGGCTGCCACTGGGACAACCCTATACTGACCCCAAGTTTTGAAGTCCCGACATTGATACCGAGACCTTCCACCGCCCGGCAGAGTCGTTCACCCAGGTTGCGTGCCGCCGCCATGTCCGTATCGGGCAGGATCAAAAGAAATTCATCCCCTCCCATCCGGACCAGAAGGTCGGTTAAGCGAATCTGCGCCTTCAGGGCCGCAGTGACCTGCTGGAGAACTTTGTCGCCCATCATGTGACCCATAGAGTCGTTGACCTCTTTGAAATGATCCAGATCAAGGGCAGCCAGGGTCAGTGGATGGTCATGTCGGCAGGCCTGCTCAATAATCCCGTCGATTCGCTCTTCAAAGACCAGCCGGTTCGGCAGGCCGGTGAGTGTATCCTTCCTGGCCTGTTCAAATATTTTTTCATAATCAAGGGCTCGCTGCAGCGGTTCGGCCAGAATGCTCAATGATTCGTTGATCAGTTCAATGTCGTCATCCGGGATAGCGGTATCCTGGCGCAGCAGGAGCAGAAGGTCGCAGCCCTTTTTTGATTCAAAGGTCCACTGGTAGGAGTAGAGGTCGTCCACCTGACCTGTTTTAAAGGCGGGAGACGTGGGTTGACGAAGAATTTTTTCCGCAACGTCTATAATGTATCGTCGTTTGGGGCCATGACTTGAGCAGAACAGGTGCATACGCTGCCTGGTTTGGTTATGGTATCCGATCAACTCATGGGGGACATGTTCGGAAAGCCAGATGGAGTAGGTCTCGATCATTGCCGGCAGGTCAAGTGCCCCGGCCATGCGATGGTAGAGCTCATTGACCTTTTGCAACCGTTCGGACTGACGGCGATAATGACTCAGCTGGGAGAGGAGTTGTTCCATGGTCTCCCTTGATGAAAGATCAGCTGCAAGGTCTTGTCCTGTTGTACTCATGGCGATAACTTTTCCGTTTTTGTGGATGAAATGGACTAAACATGGTATTTCAGTTACCAAGTTGAAATGCGAAAAACGTGCCAGAAAACTGTAATGGAGTTTGTCTTGTTATTTCAATGTGATGCATGATGTCGAATTTCTACGGGATATGCGAAAAACCCGTAGTGACGGAAAAATGACAGGAAGAGGAGATCGCGTTGACGAGTTTGGGGAGGGTGTGAAAATGGATATAGGGCAGATGTTCATGCTCGGTTTTGATGGAACCGAGGTTGACGACGGACACTGGATTGTCCGTGCTCTTGAAGAGGACCATCTTGGCGGAGTGCTTCTTTTTGATCGCAATGTCGACGGTTCGGTTCAAAATATTACCTCTTCCGCCCAGTTGCAGGAGTTAACGGCGACATTACAACAATATGCAGCAGGATCTCTGCTGATAAGTGTTGATCAGGAAGGGGGCCGGGTTTGCCGGTTACGAGAACGGGACGGTTTTCCGAAAACGCCAAGTGCAAAAGCCGTGGCTGCATCCGATCCGGAACAGGCCGCCCATTCAGCCGGGGCGTTGGCAACCACTTTGGCGCAGCATGGGATTAATTTCAATCTGGCCCCGGTGGTGGATCTGGATCTCAATCCCGACAATCCGATTATCGGCAGGTTTGAGCGTAGTTTTGGAGACGACCCGGAGCAGGTTGTCCGCAATGCCCGGATATTTATCGATGCGCACCACCGGCATGGAGTGGCCTGCTGCCTGAAACATTTTCCCGGGCACGGCAGTGCGGCCGCGGATTCCCACCTCGGTTTTGTCGACAGTACCGAGTACTGGCACAGGCAGGAGCTGATTCCCTTTGCCCGTCTCATTGATG
>CAZPXI010000340.1:0-3221 GCA_964590715.1 uncultured Desulfobulbus sp. | reverse complement strand
CCATCGTCGGTAGCGAGGATGTGGAAAAAAGCAAACCTCATCCGGACATGCTCCATCTCGTACTTGACGGCTACGGCTACAGCCCGGAACATGATTTTGCCCTCATGGTTGGTGATAACGGCAAGGACATGGAGGCGGCAAAACGGGCCGGTATTCCCGGGGCCTTTGTCACCTGGGGGTTCAGCCCGAAGGGTAGCGGCGAGCTTGTCTGCTCACACCCTTGTGAGTTGTTCCAGCTGGTGCAGAGCGCCGGAGCTGGAAAATCGGATGTTTGGCCTGATGTCAAGGAGTGACTTTCCTTAATAGTTCACCAGCATCCCATCTTCGTCCGATCAGGCCTCCTTACTAGATGGTTTTATTTGATCGTTGTATATGATATGCTGTTGATGTTTACGAATGCCCTGGAGTCTGTGCTTACCTTGTCATGCAGTCAATAAGCTGCATCACTGAGCGAAAAGTCTGATTTCTCAAGGCCCCTGTAGAAAAACCATTTCAGCATGAATCACACTTTCATGGCCTTGTTTTGTCTTCATCTATCCGTAAGAATCCCATGGGGAACGCTTCTGAACGCTTGAGCCGAGTAGACAAGGCCCTTGTCCGGAGAAAGTTAATTGCCCGATTATTGCGCAATGGCAATCCGACGCTTATTGCGGGACAAGGAGTTGCTTTTCTTGCCTACTGGGCGCTTAGGCCCGGCACCGGCAGCCTGTTTCTTGATGGTTGGATCATCGTGTTCACACTGGTTTCCATTTGCAGATTCATTAATCTCGCTATCAATCAACGTGCATTTAACCAGGGTAACATCAAAGCCATTGCCCGGGAGTATCAAACGGGTGCTTTTTCAGGAGGGCTTGTCTGGGCATCGCTCATAGCGACTTTTGATCCGGCATCCCCATTATTTTCCCAACTTTTCCTTCTTATTACACTTGTTGGAATGCCTGCTGCCAGTCTGGCGTCAAATGCGATTTATTTACCGGTTTTCCTGGCCTTCAGCGGTCCCATATTCCTGGCATTGGTGTTCTGGAGCCTGTTTCTCAGTCCCGGGCACCAGGTAGAGTTTTCACTCATGGCTGCAGTATACGCAGCGTTGATCATCTATGTCGCGAGGCAGTATTATTCCAACCTGAAAAATACCATCAAGCAAGAGCAGGAAAATCAAATTTTGGTACGGGAAATTAAAACGGTAAATATGAAACTGCTCAACCTTGCCTATAAAGATCCCTTGACGAATTTGTCGAACCGGCGGCAGTTTGAGGAAAATGCCGAACTGTTACTGCAGCAACTTGGTTCTATATCAACAAGCCTGGCCGTGATGCTGGTCGATGTGGATAATTTTAAGACCGTGAACGATTCCCTTGGCCACGAAGCCGGCGACCAACTACTCAAAGAGGTCTCGAGCCGGATTAAATCATCATCCCGGGAGTCGGAGCTGGTTGCCCAGTCCCATGCAGGCGCAGCAAGAATCGGCGGTGATGAGTTTGTTATCATGTACCATCTTGACTCCGTCGAGAGTGAGATCCATGGGCTTGCCCGAAGAATATTGCGCGATATTTCCGAACCGTTTGCCCTGGCCGGTACAATGTTCAGGCCAAGCGTCAGTATCGGCATTGCTTTTGCCCCACAACATGGATCCAGCATCAAGGAACTGCTTCGAGTTGCTGATTCGTCTATGTATCGGGCAAAAGAAGCCGGTGGCAATCAGTTTGTGGTTGCGGATACAGGTGATCTGGTCCTGGAAAAATAAGAGCTGGGCGTGCCGGGTATGCGCTAGGAAGTAAGTCGGATGGCATAACTGAGCCGGATAACGGTTTTCCCTGCCTGGATAGCCGTTATCCTGGAATTATCGTATCAACTTTTCCTTTTTCCATAGCTCCGCCCTGATCCCTCTTACTGTCAGGAAGCAGAGCAGCGTCCCTTTTTCCATCACAATAGACCCTGTACCGTCAAGCAGAACGTTGCTGATCCCGAGAGTGGAAGCCGTAGAGATGGTGTGATTGGTCAGGGGGTACTTGAAACCGGTGAGTGTTACTCCCTCGGCCGGGCCGTTGATCGGAATTAACGAGACCCTGCTGCCCGGTGCTGCAGAAAGGTTAAGCCGGCTATTGCTGTGCAGAAGGTCAATTCGGGTTTGGTTGTCATAGAGTGTAATTCGCATGCGTTCATAGGCCGGGCCAGCCGGCAGGAGCAGATTTGCCAGGCTCATGTCCCAGCGGCCGCCAAGGGCGCCGAACAGGGAGACGGCGGTTGCCCCGCGGCTGCACGCAAGATCCAGGGCTAGTTCCAGGTCGGTTTTATCTTTGTCTTCGTGATAGCGCAGCAGGGCGACATCGGATCCGGAGGCGCGGTCAACACACTCTGCAGGGGCGGAGTCCAGGTCTCCGAGCAGGATATTGGGCTGGATGTCCAGGGTCTCGCAATGGCGGATGCCGCCGTCAACGGCAATGATCAACTCGGCCTGTTCGCACAGATTTTTTGCGAGCTCCCCGGCAGTAAACGAGCCATTGGCGAAGACGACGACCTTCATTCTTCCTCATTCCCAAGTTTCACTATTGCCGACGGGTTGATCTCCAGAGTGACCAGTGCACCGACCTCCGGGGGAGCAGGATCAATGGGGAGGTCAAAGTGGAGTTCCAGGCCGTTTGTCGTGATTTCCAGGGCATAAATCTGTCCCTGGAACTGTTTCTTTGTTACTGCTCCTGCAAGTTGCGGCCTGCTGTCGTCACAGGTCGGCTGTCCGGATAAATGGGCCCCTTCCGGTCGAATGAGGAGTCGGCCTGAAAAATTTTTCAACTCCGCAGGCAGTTGATTAAAGAGTGCCGCAGGCCGGTGGCGTCTGCAGTCAATCAGGTTGCGAAAGCCGAGAAAAGCGGCAACAGCAGCTGTTTTTGGTCTTCGGTAGATCGTTTCCGGAGAGTCGATCTGTTCCAGGCGTCCCTGCCGCAGGATGGCAATTGTATCGGCCACCGCAAAGGCCTCAGCCTGATCATGGGTGACGAAAACAGCTGTAACCTGCTGGCTTTTGAGAATGGAGCGGATCTCTCCGGCCAGGTGGTCACGAAGTACCCGGTCCAAAGAGCCCAACGGTTCGTCAAGGAGTAGCAGGCGCGGCTGCGGGGCAAGACTACGGGCCAGGGCCACCCGTTGTCGTTCACCGCCGGAGAGTTCATCTATCCGGCGATCCTCCATGTCCTCCAGGCCAACCAGATGCAGCATTTTTTGTA
>CAZPXI010000339.1:0-3224 GCA_964590715.1 uncultured Desulfobulbus sp. | reverse complement strand
TGCAAGGGATACCATCGCTGAATACCGGAGGGCATTACGAACCCGGTGAATGAATGATGAATTTACAGGGCCCTGCAATCCGGAAGAACAAGCGATGTTATCCCTGAGTTGTGAAAAGCTGCGCTTTGTACGTAATCAGGAAAAAAATACAAAAAATCAATCCAGGGAAAATCCGTCTCCCTGCAGGTAGCGCTTCAGCGTGTCCTGGTCAATCGCCCTTCGCTGCCCGACCTTACGGGCCGGGTTTCCGGCCCAGATCTCATACGGTCCCGGATTTTTGGTCAGCACCGACCCGGCTCCGATCACAACTCCGTCCGGGATATGGGTCACCTGATAAAGGATGATCGACCCGTCGTGGATCCAGACATCGGCCCCGATCTTTTTATCCTGCCAGATTACTCCGTGCTCCTCTTCCAGGGCAAGCAGAGGTTCGGTTCCCAAGTGAATATGGTCATGGGTATAGATCCGGCTACGGGCGGAAATATTGCACCAGGGGCCGAGCTCAATGGTGCCGGTGCAGTCGATCAGGGCAAAGCGGCTGACCAGGATATTGGTTTCCCGACCCGGGGTGGAAAAAACCTCGGGCGCCAGCCGTAGTTCTCCCTTATGCACATGCTTGTGCGGATAACGAACCGCCTCACCCAGAACATAGTCCAGTTGATCACGGCTTAATGTAGTTGATCGATGTTCCACCCTATCTTTTACCCTTGCAAATACTGGTTAATTCAAGCAAGACTGCGGCCGACGATCTCCCGCACATCACTGGACAGTTCCCGCTCCGCATTGATCCGTTCCAACTGCTCCTGCATCAGCTGCTGCCGTGCAGCATCATACCTGCGCCATATGGTCAGCGGCATCAACAGCCGGGCTGCAATCTGCGGGTTCATTTGGTCAAGAGCCAGAATGTGATCGGTCAGAAATATGTAGCCCGAACCATCTTCGGCATGAAACTGGTGATGGTTGGCGGAACAGAAGGCACCGATCAATGCCCGGACTTTATTTGGATTTTTCAGGGAAAAGGCCGAATGCTTGGTCAAGGCCTTGACCCGTTCCAGAGTTCCGGGCAGGCTGCAGGTGGCCTGCAGAGTCAACCACTTATCCACCACCAACGGATCGGCCTGCCATTTGCGGTAAAAGTCTCCTAGCAGGATATCCCCGAGCGCGCGGTCTGCGTTGACGACAGAGGCCAGGGCGGCAGCAACCTCGGTCATGTTATCACTGTTTGTATACTGCTCTTTACCAAGTTCCAGCAGCTCATCCCCAACCTCGCCTTCAGCATCCTGAACCAGAAGATAACCGAGCATGACATTGCGCAGGCTACGCCTGCCGGCTTCCGCCGCAGTATAGCAATAGGTATCTTCCCTACCCAGTACATGGTAATTTTCAAATAAAATATCACGATGTTCCAGGGAAAGCCGGGAGCGGAAGGCCTGACGAACCGTAAAAACCGCCTCAGGATCGACAGTTGCCATCTGTTGGCCGATCCAGTTTTCGCTGGGCAGAACAAGGGACAGGGCAAGAAAAGCCGGATCGGACTGCTCATCAACCAGCAACTTCTCAAAGGCATGATGAAACTCCCTGCCCACCGTAAATTCCTGCCCCTGTCGGAAGGATGTAATACCTGCAAGTATCACCTTCATGGCTAGCTGCTGCCCCGCGTCCCAACGGTTAAACGGGTCAGAATCATGGGCCATGAGAAAGGCCAGATCCCGGTCTTTACGCTCCATCCTGATCTTGACCGGCGCGGAAAAATTTCTCAGCATCGAACAGACCGGTTCCCGGTCAAGGTTGTCAAAGACAAATTTTTGTTGTTCATCCTTGAGAATCAGGGTCTCTTCCAGAAAGGTCTTCCCTGCCTGATCAAGCAGACCGACCTTAACCGGCATAAAAAAAGGCTTTTTGTGATTCTGTCCCGGTGTCGGTGGGCAAGACTGTTCTATGGTCAGAATATACCTTGTATCACCAGCATCATAACGGCTGCTGACAGCCAGCTCCGGAGTACCGGCCTGGCTGTACCAGCGTTTAAAACGGCTCAGGTCATAATCGCACGCATCCTCCATGGCGCAGACAAAATCGTCGCAGGTCACGGCCTGACCGTCATGGCGCTTAAAGTAAAGATCCATGCCCTTGCGAAAGCCGCCTGGCCCAAGCAGGGTGTGGATCATCCGAATGACTTCGGCCCCCTTGTTGTACACGGTCAGGGTATAGAAATTATTGATCTCGACAAAGGAATCCGGCCTGACCGAATGGGCCATGGGGCCGGCATCTTCCCGGAACTGAAAACTGCGGATCACGTTGACGTCATGGATGCGTTTAACCGGACGTGAGGTCATATCCGCGGTAAACTCCTGGTCCCGGAAAACAGTCAACCCCTCTTTAAGGCTGAGCTGAAACCAGTCGCGGCAGGTAATCCGGTTACCGGTCCAGTTATGGAAGTACTCATGAGCAATAACGCCCTCGATTCCTTCATAATCCATATCAGTCGCGGTTTCAGGGCGGGCAAGGACATATTTGGAGTTAAAGACATTGAGCCCCTTGTTCTCCATGGCGCCCATGTTGAAATCATCGACAGCAACAATCATGTACCGGTCCAGATCATATTCACGGCCGAACGTTTCCTCATCCCAACGCATGGCCTTTTTCAAAGACTCCATGGCGTGGGCGCATTTTTCCTGATTCCTTTTTTCAACATAGATATACAGACCGACCGTGCGGCCGTTCATGGTGGTAAAAGAGTCCTCAATACAGATCAGATTACCGGCAACCAGAGCAAAGAGATAGGATGGTTTTTTAAACGGGTCATGCCAGCGCACAAAATGACGCCCATCGTCAAGCTCGCCTTCCTTTACCAGATTGCCGTTTGAGAGCATGACCGGACAGTCCTTGCGGTCACCGATAATCGTAGTGGTAAACACGGCCATGACATCGGGCCGATCCGGATAGCAGGTAATCCTGCGAAAGCCCTCGGCCTCGCACTGGGTGCAGTAATTGTCCGAAGAACGGTACAAACCCTCAAGAGCCGTATTTGCCTCCGGGTTGATACGATTGGTTATCCGCAGTTCAAACCGTTCCGGAACCTGTATAATACGCAGCTCCCCATCGGCATAGTCGTAGGCATCTTCAGACAGGGACACTCCGTCAAGATGAACGGATAGCAGTTCAAGCTGTTCTCCGGGCAGAACCAGGGGGCCCGGGTTATCCACCCCGGCCCGCATCTGCAGGGT
>CAZPXI010000338.1:0-3230 GCA_964590715.1 uncultured Desulfobulbus sp. | reverse complement strand
CTTCCAGGTCCACCGGTTTTTCCAGAAAATCATCGGCCCCGAGCTGCATGACCCGGACCGCCGTGTCCACGGCCCCAAAGGCGGTGATCATGATGGCCCGGACTCGTGGATTGATCGCCTTGATTTTTGCCAGTACCTCGTCGCCATTCATATCCGGCATCCGGTGATCCAGCAGTACCAGCTCAAAGGGACGGTCCATGAACAGGTGCAGGGCCTCACGGCCGTCGGCAGCCGACACTACATCAAAACCCTGTTTTTGAAGAAACCCCTGCAGCATGTCACGTTGCAGCTGTTCGTCATCGACAATGAGGATATGCATTTTTAGTATTCTCACTCCATAGTTTTTCTAGGCAGGTTGACAAGGATGGTCAGCACTTTTATATTTCGGTCTGGAATAATCTCCATGCTCCCGCCATGCGCTTTGGCGATACGTCGGCTCAGGGCCAGCCCCAGACCCGTTCCCCGGGTTTTGGTCGTAAAATACGGCTCGCCGATACGTCCGGATTGGTCGCTATCCAGTAGAAAACCGCTGTTTTCTATCCGAAGCTGAACTGCTGTGTTGTTTTCCGACAACCTGATCCGAATGTATCCACCATCAGGTTGTGCCTCAACTGCATTTTTAATCAGATTTTCCAGCAGTTCATTGATCAGGTCTTTGTCTGCCTGCAGGGTAACCGCTGCGGTCGATTCAACCTGCAGCTCGATTCGCTGTTTTTTAATCTGTGGGTTGTACAGGGCAAGGATCTGTTTGAGTTGTTGATCAAGGTGGACTGCGTCGTCTGCGGGTTGGAGTGGTCGGGTATATCGCTGCAGCTCGGAGACGATCCCGGACGTGCGTTTGACGGCCTCGCCCATGGCGGATATGAGTTCTTCCTGATCCTGGTCCAGGTTGCCGGATTCCAGGCGTAGTCGCTGCAGGCCCATGTTGATTGCGTTTAAGGGGTTGCGTATCTCGTGGGCAATGGTGGCGGTTGTCCGGCCAAGGGCGGCAGCCTCGTGTTCCCTGGCCAGTATCCGCTCAAAGTCCCTGACCTGCAACAGGTTCTTCTGCTGAAAGCGGTACAGAAGCCAGGAAAAAAAAATACCCAGAGCAAGCAACAGGACGGCAAAGAGGAAAAATTGTCGGCGCAGTCTGTCCCGACGCTCAAGAAACGGTCGGGCATCCAGACTGACGACAATGGTTCCCGAGTCTATGGGGAATTCGGCCCGGGCAATGGCCCGGCCGTTGCCGGTGCTTAAGCGAACAGATGAATTGTCGGAATCAGAGGGTTCCGTCACCAGTTCTACTTTGTGAATGCCGGGCAGTTTTGACAGTGAAGCCAGCAGGGTGTCCAGAGAGCTTTTTTTCCGTAAATTCGCGATTGCGGTTCCATCAAGACCGGTGAGCAGGCAGCTGAGGTTGTCGCCTTCCCGGCTGGAGTCATGCAGAAAAAGAATTTTGTTTCCCTGGTAGCGCAGCGTGTCCGGATTGTCACTGCAGGTGAATGGCTCGGGATTCCAGCCCTCCGGTCCACTGACCGAGCTCTGGTCCCGCCGTATCAGAGAAATGCCGAGCAGGCCGGTTTCCCGGGCCAGGGCCGTTAGTTCTTCGGGCTGCAGGGGATCGATCCCATCCAGGTAGACGATGAAGTCGGCCTTGTCGCGAAGAAAGGTGGCAACCATGTTGTCAACGGTTGTCAGGGCCAGTGTCGCATTGGCCAGGTTTTGCTCGATGATAGCAGCAACCATCTGGGTGCGGTCAAGCACATTTTTTTTCAGACTTTCATTGATCCCCCGCATCTGATAGAAAAATGAGACCAGAACCAGGGCAATCAACAAGCCGAATCCAAGCAGATTGATCAGCCAGGATGGAAGGGCGCGGCCGGATGTTTCCAGGGAATGGGAACCGCTCATGGCATGCCCCTGGGGTGACGGCAGCGTCCAAGCCTTGCCCGGACACCGGTGGGATCATGGTGCTTTCTCCGGCCCGGCACGCCATGAATTTCCCGGGCCGAAAAGATGTTTTTTTGAGGATCAAAAGATCCGCTCAGGCGAACGGTCCTGCCTGCCCGAACACAGTGGGGAAAGGCGGGGCCGGACGAGAATCTGCCCCTCTGGGTTGCCGGTACAAAGAGAACCTGAAACTCTCTCGGTGCGGGTTCTCCTTCCTTCGGCTGTTTTTCCTGGAAGATAAATCGGTCCTCCTTTACGGACACAACCGTGCCGATGAGTGTTTCCGCCCGGGCCTGACATGCGAGCGGCAATCCGGCAAGGAGCAGAAAGAAAAAGAGCTTACAGCGTTTATTGAACAACCAGCCCATGCAGTACCTCGAAAAGGGCATGCGGATCAGTGTCATTGTCCGCTGCTATTTCCTTAAAGGTTTGTTCCGAACGGGCCGTGACCCCACGTGTACCAAGATCACGGATAACCGTCGGGGTATTCAGGTTGTAGGTTGCACAGATCTCAGCCAGGGTTCTGCGGCCAAAACCCGATGGTGGTGAGTCGGGAAACGAAATCTCCTCGTCACTCTTGATTTGCGCAGGTTTCATGATCTTAAAGAGCGTCTTGGGATTGGTCTGGTTGATCTTTGCCAGTTCGGCCAGGGTGATCTTGTCGTCAACCCCTTTGATGCCTGCCTTGTTGAGCAATGTTTTAGCGGCTTCCAGGTCCAGGTCCGTTTTTTTGGCAAAGAGCTTGAGTGAAGAAAGCTCGGCATGGCCATAAGGAGGTTCGCCATACTGCTGTGCTGCAGCATCTTTGATTGATTCACTGAAGTCCAGCACGGTGGACATGGGCGGAATGTTAAAGAATGTGCCGAGGCAAACTATTACGGACAGAACCAGGGCAATGTTGAAATCAGCGGTAAAAATTTTTAGTTCTTTTGCCTTGTTCTTCATATAGGCAATCATGGGTTTCCAGTTGTAGTACAGATGCAGAAACGCAGCCAGCAGGAAAAGAATGCCCAGGTTGATATGCAGATCATCCCATTGGTTTTTATTCAGTCCCCACAGCCGCCAGTCGGACCAGTAGGCCACCCGGCCATGGGGGACAATGTAGAGGATGACGCTGGTCACCAGCTCAAGGACAAAAGAAACCAGCATGGTGAGGGAAGTGATTTTACGGATGTTCATTGCCGCAATCTCCATTCGATAGATTGATAAGATATGTATAGCATAAAAAGCATGATCTGTGCCATCCGGTTGCAGAAAAAGAAATGGCTTGATTTTACAGGGATTATTGGTTTTCCTAG
>CAZPXI010000337.1:0-3236 GCA_964590715.1 uncultured Desulfobulbus sp. | reverse complement strand
ATTCGACTGCCCTCTGAAAAAATATCTGGGAACACCTATTGAGCGGTTCATATAGCCGTCAAGATAATCCACAAATTCCGACCATGATTCTATGCGTGTCGTATGCATTACAGTGTCCTATTATTAAAGCACTCAAACTCCGACATGAAAACTATCAAGTGGCTATATATAGCCATCCTCAGCATAACTGACCGATTTGCCGTCGCGGGGAAGCCGCCAATTTCACTTTACTGCACAGCTCCTGCATTTATGCTCCCTTTGGCAAGGATAACTGTATTGCATCGAGCCCCGGCTAATCGTGCTCCCGACCACATCAAACCAGATTCCAGGGTAGATTCAGGGCTCAGGAAGCAAATCCTTAGCATCGTCATCGTCTTCCCGGGTCTTGATCGCCCGGCTTTCGTCGAGACTCTGAACCCCTTCCATCATCATGCCCATAAAACCGCCAATGGGAGGTGCGTTGTTCAGTATGTCGGGGATCCCTTTTGTATAACTGAAATGACCGTTCGTCATTCCCAGAAGCGCGTAAACCGCTTCCTTTTTGCGTAACTTCCGGTAACCGGCGTACACGATTTCACCTTCTCTGAAAAAGACCATTCCACGTCCTTTCTCCAGAGTAATATCTATGGTCCCTGTTTTGCGGACGGCATTAATCAGCTGGAAGAGATCAACCGGTGCGATCTCGGAGAGTTCACCGGTCATGCCTGATGCAATATTTCCGGATTTAAGCGTCATTGCCTGGGCCCGGTCCACCAGCAGCTTGAATAAGAACATCTGAAGCACCGGGTATTTTTTCAGTATTTCTTTAAAGTTCTTTACACTGAGCAGCGCCAGCTGCGAGGTGTTGAGAGAAACAATTGAGTGTGTAAACGGCTCTGCCGAAAGCAGGCTCATTTCACCAAACATTTCTCCTTCTCCAAGGTCGACCAGTTTGGAGCCATCGTCAGCTCTGACCTCGACCTGGCCCTGTAATATTATAAAAAAATTGGTGCCGGGAGAGCCTTTCTTGACCACCATCTTGCCAAAGGGAATGGTTTTAAATTCGAGGAGCACCGTAAGGTCGGTCAGGGCATCATCTTCCAGGGGATCAAATAATTTAATCTTGCGCAGAACCCCAAAGTACCGTTCAAGATGCTTTTTTCGACGCTTTTCTTCCGCCTCATCAAGCAGCTTCATCTGCAGGGTGGCAAAATCCCGATCCTTTTTGTACTCGAAATGGATCAACCCTTCACAGCCGCCGCAATCGTACCTGGTTTTCTGGCTGGGTATTCTTGAAATACCGCCAAGTTTTTCTTTTGTAGCGACAACCGCTGCCACCTGACGGGCAAGATAGAGGCAGCCCGGCTTGTAGTTTGACAGCGACAGGGCGTAGCTTTCAACTTTTATTTCCTCGCCAACACTGTACAGGGGGCATGATTCTTCGTTGACAATGACGAAGATCGCATCACGAAATTTTTCTTCCTGTTTTTTCATTTTGTACCCAACTTGCTCAATATATGCTGAAAAATGATAATTTTTACCGCTCTATCATTAGGTTGCCAGAAAATAAGAAAAAAATATATGATTTTTTAACAACGTGGTCAAATATCAACCATTTGGCTATAAAAGCGAACAATTCGCTGGTCCCGATACCTTTTTATGAAAACCATCTATGAAAACCATCCGGAACAGCACCACTGTTCTCCCCATCCCGGTACAGTCGGAAAAACCTATTTAAAAAAACAAGAGGATGGATTATTCATTTTTCCATGGAATATAGTCTCTACATCAAGATCTTTGTCGGCATTCTGGCAATTGTCAATCCACTGGGAGCAATTCCGGTTTTTCTTTCTCTCTGCGGAGATCGCACGGCCAGGGAGTCCTATGCGGTTGCACGGGTTACAGGGATTTCCGTTGCTCTGGTGTTGCTCATCTCGGCCTGGTTAGGGCAACCGCTTCTTAATTTTTTCGGCATTGGTATCCCCTCGTTTCGCACAAGCGGCGGCCTGTTGATCTTGCTCATGGCTATTGCCATGATGCATGCAAAACAGAGTCATGCCAAACGCAGTCCCGAGGAAGAAGATGCGGACAGTGACAAGGATGATGTTGCCGTGGTGCCGCTTGCCATTCCCCTGTTGGCCGGACCGGGAGCGATCAGTCTTGTCGTTGTTGAAGGGCGCCACGCAGCAGATATGACCGATCGTTTGCTGATCAGCCTCTGTATTGTTGCCGTTTCGATAATTGTCTGGATAACGTTGCTTCTTGCTGAACCTATCGGTAAACGACTCGGAGTTACCGGCCTCAATATCGCTACCCGGATCATGGGCCTTTTGCTCTCGGCAATCGGTATCCAGATGATTGCGCAGGGGTTGCGGCAGCTGTTCCCCGGTCTATCCTGAAAATGCAGTCACAGGGTTCTATTTCCGGAAATAGAGGCCAAGACCCGGGATCGTCATTGTCGCCGGGGCTGGGTTCCATACAGGATATATTCTTTCTCTAAAAAGGTATGATATAATGTTTCACTGGCTGCGAGATCATCGCCGGGAAAAAATTCTTCAAGAACCGTTTCCCGTCCAATGGCAGGAGCTTCTTGAGGAGAAGGTTCGGCATTACTCCTTCCTGAATGTGGAGGAGAAAGACCGTCTGCAGCAGTTGATTCAGGTGTTTCTTGTCGAGAAAAAATTTGAGGGCTGCAACGGTCTGGAGATTACCGATGAAATACGGGTTGTTATAGCGGCAGAGGCATGCATGCTGATCCTGGGCCTGCCCCACGACTTGTATCCCGGCCTGATAACTCTGCTGGTCTATCCTTCAACCGTTGTTGTGCCTCCACCCCAACAGGGTGTTTTTACGCAGAATCCATTTGTCGAACGGTCGGAAACAGCTATTTACGGCCAGGCATTCCAACGTGGTCCTGTGATTTTGGTATGGGATGAGGTCAAACGGGGGGCACGACATCCTGAATCCGGACATAACGTGGTGTATCACGAATTCGCCCATTTACTTGACATGGAATCCGGATCGGCAAACGGAACACCCAGGCTGCATAGCCGGGACCAGTACAGGACCTGGGCAAAGGTTTTTACAGAGGCATTTCTTCTTCTGCGTCGGAAATCGGACAAAGGCGAAAAAACCTTTCTTGACTCGTACGGCGCCCTGAATGAAGCGGAGTTTTTTGCCGTGGCAACGGAATATTTTTTTGATCGGCCCATGCAAATGGAGAAAAAACGCAAGGCGCTGTACGACGTCCTTGCCGG
>CAZPXI010000336.1:0-3237 GCA_964590715.1 uncultured Desulfobulbus sp. | reverse complement strand
ACATCAATGTCGGCGCCACCTTCTTCAATGGCCAGAAGGTCGTTTTCTATGTCGGCAAGATGTTCAAGTGACTCTTCTATAAAACCCTGCAGGATTTCATCATCTTCTATGGACATGTTTTTTTCTCCAATACATACCGTTGGGGGCTAAAAAAATGAACTCAGGAAGGTCTCCATGAGTCATTTTCGTTTTTCGGTTACCGGTTTGCCTGAATTTACCTGCTGCCGGTATATTGTTATTGTACGTATCGCAAAAGGATTGTACAGGTTTATTTTGTCGGATCTTTAAAAAAAACACCAGAGATATACCCCTCAACCGTTCAGCAACCGGAGGAATGATAATGGTCGATGTTCAACTGTTTGCGCAATATCCATTTCAGGTTGGTCAAAAAATTCACATTGCAGACGGACCCCGCAAAGGTGACTGGGAAGTTATTGCCGTAGACGATAAAAAGGTCGGCCTGCGCTGTCCTGTTACAGGGTTTGAGGCAAACTGGGCCAGGTTTTGCTATTTTGTTGAAGAAAAGAGCATGGACTGGCCGCAACAATCAACGGATCAATAGAAAATTTCATTGACTTTTTGCCGGCCTGACCTGTTGAATATCAACTGATTGCGGTTGCAGACAGCCGGTGTTTTTTGTTCGTTGTTTTTTTGCGCGGAATTTTAGACTTGGGAATGTTACCGTGTGGTTTTCTGTTGGGCCTGATTGAGCTAATCACCTGTACCTGCAGAAGAGAACAGCTTGCTGGGGAGTGATTTTCCTGCATTTCGTCTTTTCCACCATTTAAAATTAAACTTATGAAAAATTGACCATCAATGGTATTATTACAAAGTTGTAAATAAAAATATACAGGTGTGAGCTTTGAGGCTGTCCTCCTGCCTTTCCTTTGACTTCTGTTTCCAGACAAACTTGAGAGCGTCTGCAATTGATTCGTCTTTTTTTTGTACCATCCCGCTGCCTGCCTGGTATCGGGGAAACTATTACCCTTTAAACAACATATACCTCTATGTGTGGTTTTTTCGGGATCTATGATCCGCAGAATCTCAGTCCCATGCCTGTTGACTGGCTTGAAGGAGTCAGTCAATCCATCTGGCACCGGGGACCGGATGACCAGGGATACTTTTCAGATAGTCATGCAGCCCTTGCGTTCAACCGTCTCTCTATTATTGATTTGACCAGAGCCGGTCATCAACCCATGTCCAATGTGGAGGGCGATCTTCATCTGGTTTTTAATGGTGAGATCTTTAATTACATAGAGTTGAGAACCCGTCTGCAGGCAAAAGGCCATATATTTGTTTCAGAGAGTGATACCGAGGTTATTCTTCATGCCTACCGGGAGTACGGGGTGGAGTGTTTGTCCCATTTCAACGGTATGTGGGCATTTGCACTGTATGATGCGAAAAAAAAGAGGATCTTCTGCAGCCGTGACCGGTTCGGGATAAAACCCTTTTATTATAACGTTGATGGCCGGACCCTCACCTTTGCCTCGGAAATCAAAGCGCTGCTCAAGGCCGGCGTAAAGGCTGAACCGGATAACCGGCAGGTTTTCCAATACCTTGCCCTGGGCCAGCTGGATATCGACGAGAAAACGATGTTCGGCAATATTCTCCAGCTGCCGCCAGCCCATTATCTGGTTTATGAAAACGAACAGGTGAAGGTCTCGAAATTCTGGCATCTGGAGGATCAGAAAAATACTGCTGATCTGTCCATGAACCCGGAAGAAATCCTGGA
Source organism: uncultured Desulfobulbus sp. (assembly GCA_964590715.1). Classification (GTDB taxonomy): domain Bacteria; phylum Desulfobacterota; class Desulfobulbia; order Desulfobulbales; family Desulfobulbaceae; genus DRLX01. The sequence goes on along the minus strand of CAZPXI010000336.1, from coordinate 1,505 downwards.
ACAGTTCCGGGAGCTGTTTTTCAGCGCTGTCGATATCCGGTTGAGAAGCGACGTGCCTATCGGAGCATTGCTCAGCGGAGGGCTTGACTCGTCGGCTATTGTTTCAGTTATCGATCTGCTGGCCAGAGAAAAAAAGTTACCCCTGGATATCAAAACCTTCACCGCCTCCTACAGTGAAAAGAGTATCGATGAGTCCCATTATGCCGCAGAGGTGGTCAAGAAAACCGGCATCCAAAACGTTCTTGTCTACCCGAACGCAGAGGGTGAACTCTGGCAGGATATCGAAAAAGTAATCTATCATCAGGATGAACCACCCCTGACCATGACGGCCTTTGCCCACTGGTATCTGATGGAGGAGATTCATAAGCAGAACATCAAGGTCATTATCAGCGGTCAGGGTGCCGATGAGATGATGGCCGGCTATGTGGAGCAGTTTTCCGGTTTTTTTCTGGCAGACCTCCTGGCTAAAGGTGCTCTTGGAAAATTTTTCCATGAGACGAGCAGGTTGCACGACAACAGCCTGCTGTCATACAGGCTTATCCTGGCCCAGCTTGTCAAAGCATCGCTATCGCGAAGAATCGCAAATATTTTTAAATCCCTGCTCAGAGAAAAAGCCATCCAGCATCTGGAGTATGGTTTTGTGAAAAACCATTGGCGTTCCTTTTCTCCGCTGCCCGGGATGAAGCACTACTCACGCCTGAATCAGCAGTTGCACAGGTCCTTTACGGTGGAATCCCTGCCAAGGATTCTCCATTATGAGGACAGAAATTCCATGGCCTTTTCTATAGAACAGCGGGTGCCTTTTCTGGATTATCGCCTGGTGGAATTTCTCTTCGGCCTCTCCAACAGGCAGAAGATGGAAGACGGGATCGGTAAGGTTATCCTGCGGCGGGCCTTGAAAGGAGTGATGCCCGATGCAATCGTCAACCGCTATTCAAAACTCGGTTTTACCGTGCCGCAAAAGCGATGGATCCAGGAGATGGACGGCTATGTGAACGATCTGTTTTCTTCCACCGCTTTCAAACAGCGCGGCTACTGGAATCCGGAAAAAATTAAAAAACTGTACAGGGATAACCGGGAAAAAGGGTCACGGATGGACACGTTTCTGTGGCGGGTAATTGCCTGTGAAACCTGGCATACTAGGTTTTTTAAATCTTAAAAGCAAACGCTATCCACTCCATGAAAAACACCCAATACGTCGTAATTACTCCAGTCAGGAACGAAGAAAAATACATTGATAAAACCCTGCAATCGGTGATTGATCAGACCATTACACCGATGCAGTGGGTTCTCGTCAATGACGGTTCTTCCGATAGAACTCAGGAGATTGTCGAGGAAAAAATCCGTTCGCACAGCTGGATTACCTTGGTGAATATGAGCGACAGGGGATTTTCAGCCGTGGGCAAGGGAATTGTCGAGTCCTTTCATGCAGGGTTTAAGAGTATCAAACGTCCTGGTGACTGGGAGTACATCGCCAAGCTCGATGGTGATCTTTCCATGGATGA
>CAZPXI010000335.1:0-3247 GCA_964590715.1 uncultured Desulfobulbus sp. | reverse complement strand
AAAGAATCCGGCGTTAATATTCCCCCCTGTCCTTCAAGCCTGGCCAAAATATAAATTTGCCCCTGTCCTTGAATATCCAGAGAAAAACAGGCCCCAAGATTGCCCCCTCCATCCACTGCCTTCATCTGCGTCAATTGGCGAAATAGCTTTCCATCGTGTTTATACGCCCGCCTCTCTCCCCGAGAATCCCCATCAACCCGCAGGTCGACAAAAGAATATTCGAAAAAAGTTTTCCTCGCACCGCCTGACAGTTCAGCCACCGCGAGCACCGGTAAAACATTTCCCTCAACCCGACCATGAAAACAAAAAATGTGCTTACCCCGAGCTGACGAAAAAGAAGGAACCAGGGCTGTCCATCGCCGGGAATATCCCTGCCGGTCATTGAGCTCAAACCTTGGCGACGAAACCGGAGTTCCCGGCTCGGAGAGCTCCTGTTCACGTTGGGTAACGGTTCGAAGACGAACCCCATTATCTTCCTGAAAACGATTCTGAAAAACATCAACCAGAGGTGTTTTTTCTTCGCAGGTGGCAGATGTCGATATCCGTGCCTGGGCGGTGTCGACATGAGACAAAAGACGTGAATTACGCCGACGCATAGAGGAATTCAAGGTGATTCTCCGGAATGGACCTCTGGCAACATCATACTTGGGAGTATAGAGCCAACCACTGATCAGGAAAAATGACCCTACCAGCAAGAGATGCCACCACTTTCCGGCCCTGCAGGTAAAAATCAGTAAAAAAGCGACAAAATACACCCCCACGCCATACAAATCATAGGGTGATTCAAAGAAATTGGGCAGCCCCTCAAGTAAATGGGAAAAAAAAGCCACTGCCGCCAGAGGGTCTGTAAAATGCCCTTTTATCTCATAAAGATGACTAAACATTACCCCCAGCAAAGCGCAGGGAATGAGGCCCATAAAAATAAAAAACCATCGGGTTACAGTATCGCAACGGTCATAGTACAGGGCTGCAAAGGGCAATAGCAGCGGAGTTCCGACCAAGAGATAGCGGCCAATCAGAGCAGCGCCTCCATCCCATCCCGAAAAACTACAGGAAGTGGCAACAATAACAAAAATGGCGGCAAGAACCAGTCGGGCAACATCTCGATTCTCCCTCCAGCTTTTTCCGAAATTATTGGTAAAAGTAGCCCGTTGTTCTGGATCGCTGGTTTGAAATCCAGGTTTTCCAGGAAGCAGCCCGTCGCTCCCGACCCCAAATGTTGCAGCCAAAAGGAGCGGGAAAATAGGCAACACAGCTGCCACCCCACGGTCACTGACTAAAATCTTCCAGATACCCAAAGGATAGGTAAAAAGAACATTCTTCAACGGGTACGAAGAGGCGGTTGTAAACATATGGGCATTAACCCAAAAATAGGCAAAAGCACCCAGCAACGAAATACCGAAAAACAAAGCGGCAAGGAGGACTCTTCTTTGAGCTGAATGATCAGAAATGACAAGACGCCACAGGTAAAAAACAGCAAACATAGCCGTCGGGGGAATAAATCTGGTATGCATCCACGGCAGAAGCATACAGCAAGAGATCACAATTGCACAAGACAAGGACGGCCTGGAGGAAACCAGCAAAATCCCGATCATCATCCAAAGCAAGAGGGTCGCCCCAATGGTCTCTGGTAAAATCTGAAAAGCATAGACTGCCCAATATGTCGAAAAAGAAAGAAGCAAAGAAAGAAGTAAGGCACTGTCCTTGCGCGCCCCACAAAGGCTGGAACTCATCAACATCCCAAGACTGCCTAATGCAGCAATACAAGCCAGAAGAGCATTAATTCCAACACTTCCAAATGGAACCAACGGGGCGAGCAGTACCGGCAAACCGAAGGAATGCCAGGAATACTGATGACCAGGCTTAGACGAATGCGAAATATGCATAATATCAGGCCCGTAACGTTCTATCATGCGTAATTCTTTGGGATCAAAATTATTAGAAAGATCCAAATCATGATCCAAATAGAGGCTCTCAGCTTGTATTTTATAATGACCGGCATCCCCATTGGCATCACCGGCATAGTGGACAAAATACAATCCTAAGCCCCAGTACAATAGAAACATGCAGATAAAAAACAGCAGATAAAAAACGGATGAAAACGTTCTTGAGACAGCTGACGCCCCCCAAAGATACATGGCCCGCAGGAGAACAAATGAAAAAATAAAAAGGGAAAAGTACCACTGGAATCCTGCCGGGAAGCCATCAGGGAGTTCAGCCAGAAAGAAAAATGGCACCACTCCAAGGGGCAAAAAAGAAAGCGGCCCCAGAAGAGCTGCGATCTTTTGATCCCATCTCCGCGAACAATCAGGCGCGGATTTCAATGAACAAGCCGACAAGCCAGAGCAGGACAAAAGAATGGCAAGCACTGGCAGAACAAAACAAAGGGTGACAATAAGGCGGGAAAATATACGGTTGGGCCAGAGGACGACACGGATCTGATCAGACCAGGATGGAAAAAGAAAAAAATGCTCAGGAGCCATCCCTATCACTAGCCAAAGAGCAAAGGCTAATAACGGCAAAAAAAGCGCAACATAACGATAAAACAGAACCATTCCTCGTGCACCAGGAACAGAAGAGAAGGATCCTAGTCTGCTCATGAACCTCTGCGATACCGTTTATTCAATATACCGACCACAACAAATTCATTGTATTTAAAGAAATGCCCCAGCCAACGGGGAAAAGGGAAAGAATGGGCCTGACAGGAAACCGCACCAACTTTGGACAAAATTTGTTCCAAAACAAAAAAATCGACGAACTGCTTATGGGTCGCATCACTGCGATACCCCGCTTCCTGGGGAGTCATTACAATAATTCGGCCATTTTCTTTCAACAATGGAAGATATTCTGCCAGTAAAACAACGACCTCCTGTGGTTCCAGATGTTCCGCCACATGGGATAACAGGAGGCTGTCAAAACTCCCCATTACGGCATATTCACTCTGCCGGAACTGCTCCGGAGTATAGGCACGAAGGCCTCGTTTCCTGGCCGTGGCAACGGAATGGGGGTTGTGATCCACTCCGATACCCCGCCCATCAACATGTAACAAATTGCGACCGATACCACAGCCAATATCCAGAACAAATCCCGGCCGAAGCCGACATAGATTCCAACGATAAGGAGCCTGAACATTGAACAGCCGCTTCCAGCCCGCCTCTTGCTTTCGCACCAAGCGCTCGGTGTATGCATCATCAACGGTATCGGCTGGTTTCTTATATTGCTGCATAGCTGCTCCAACCATTTGTGA
>CAZPXI010000334.1:0-3263 GCA_964590715.1 uncultured Desulfobulbus sp. | reverse complement strand
TCAATGGTTAAACCATTAAGAAAGATTGCAAGCGTCGTGTCGTTGCATCTCTGGGCAGCGGGGGCATCGTCGGGTTTTAACCAGTCGCTGATCTGGGCTCTTGTTACTTTGTGGTCGGCCAGACCAAAGAGTGCGATCATCTTTGAATCGCTGAAGTTAAAGGTATAGCGGAGGCGGCGCAATATATCGTTATTGGTCATGGGGCTGTCCTGGTTGAACTGCGATTATGTGGTGGTTTAAAAAGGATGATGGGTTTTTCATTTGTATTACGACAGTGGTCTTAAGAGAAACTGGAAGGGCTGTGTGATGCCGGACCATAATCATTATCAGGGAACATCTTTGGGCGGAAGCGGAGCAACAAAGATTTTCCGGATATCCTCAAGGATCATGTAGAGCGAGGGGATCAGCACCAGGGTGATAAGGGTGGCAAACAGGATGCCGAAGCCCAGTGAGATCGCCATGGGAATCAGAAACCTGGCCTGGCGTGAGGTCTCAAATATTATCGGCAGCAGGCCGAAAAAGGTGGTCATCGTGGTGAGCAGAATGGGCCGGAACCTGGAAACCGCGGCATTGACCACCCCGGCGTAGCTGTTTTGTCCTTCAAGCCGTTTACGGTTGGCCAGATCAATCAGGATCAGAGCATCGTTGACCACCACCCCGGAGAGGGCGACGATACCGAAAAAGGAAATCAGGCTCAGGGAATAGCCCATAAGCAGGTGGCCTATGACTGCACCGACAATGCCAAATGGAATGGCGGTCATGATAATCGCCGGCTGGATGTAGGAGCGGAAGGCCACCGCCAAGAGGACATAGACCAGCAGCATGGCCACCAGCATACCCCTGGCCAGGGCCTGCATCGATTCCATGCGGTCGGCCTGTTTGCCGGCAAAATTGTAGGCCAGGCCGGCAAAGCGGGCCTGCAGTTCGGGCAGGATCTCGTTTTTTAAAACCTCGACCACCTGATCGGTCTGATCGGGCGGGGTGACATCGGCTGTGAGCTGAATAACCTGGCGCCCGTCCCGACGTTCTATTTCAGTGTAGGCCCTGCCCGTGGTCACCGAAGCGATGGCGGTCAGGGGAACCTCTCCGCCGTCCGGTGTGCGGATCATCATGGTTTGCAGGGAGCGCAGGTTGTTGCGTTCCTCTTCCGGCAGCCGGATCATGATTTTGATTTCATTGCGGCCGCGTAACTGGCGGTTGATTTCAAAACCATAGTAACTGGCCCGGATCTGGCGGGCAACCATTTCAGGACGCAGGCCGAGGCGGTAGCCCGCGGGCAGGATCTGGAAATCAAACTGTTCTTTACCGCCGCTGAAACCGTCATCGATATCACTGACCATGGGGAAGGTTTCCAGGGTCGTTGCCAGTTCCCGGCTCGCCTGCCGGAGGACGGCGCTGTCCCGGTGCTGCAGCTCGACGCTCAGGGCCGCCCCTGAACCCGGGCCACCGAAGTTGGATTTAAAAAGTAGGCTTTCAAGTCCGGGGATCGGCCCTGCAGCCTTGCGCCATTTTTTGACGAATTCGGCGGTGGACAGGGGGCGGACATCCGGCGGGGTCAGGTAAACTTTGATCCAGCAGCTGTTGGTGCTGACCTGGGAAAGGATACCCTGTACCAGCTGTTTGCCGCCGTTTTCCCGGACAATTGTTTCGGCCGTGTCAAGCAGGTGCTGCTGGATTTTAAGGGTCTGCTCCACCGGCACCCCTTCGGGCAGGGTGAACCTGGCATAGGCCTTGTCCGATTCCACCCGGGGAAACATGGTCATGCCCATGCGGCCGCTCTTGATATAGGCCCCGGTGATCAACAGTAAAACCATACCTGTCGCCACCGTGATGTATCGGTAATGGAGGCAGAAAGTAAGGGCAGGGGTATAGCCTTTTTGGATAAGGCGGCTGATTCCGTCGCTGATCTCCTGCTGCCAGCCGCTGATGACCCGTCCGATTCGACCGGTGAGCGGCTTCTGGTGGCCCAGGTGGGCGGGGAGAACAAAAAGAGCCTCCACCAGCGAGATCAGAAAGACCGTTACCACCACGATTGGAATGTTGCGGAATATTTTGCCCATCACCCCGGGTACAAAGTAGAGCGGCATGAAGGTGATGATATTGGTCAGCACTGCAAAGGTGACCGGAACCGCCATCTCCCTGGCCCCGCGTATGGCCGCATCAATTGCCGAATAGCCCAGCCGGCGAAGCCGATAGACATTTTCACCGATGATAATGGTGTCGTCGACCACAATCCCGAGCGAAACAATAAAGGCAAACAGGGAGACCATGTTGATGGAGACCGCAAAGGTGGGCAGAAAGAGCAGGGAGCCGAGGAAGGAGACCGGGATGCCCATGGTCACCCAGAAGGCAAGTCTGGGTTCAAGAAAGATACCCAGGAGGATAAAGACCAGGATCAGGCCGAGGTAGCCGTTTTTGACCAGCAGGCCCAGCCGTTGTCTGTATACTTTTGAGCGATCGTTGACTGCGGCCACGGAAATTCCTGTCGGCAGTGTTGCCTCAAGCTCGCTGACATGGCGGCGGACGGCATCGGCGATCTCAATGGGGCCCTGCTCACCGACCCGAAAGACCTCAATGCCGATGGCCGGTTTATGGTTGTAGGTCAGCGAGTTGTCGGTCTCGGCAAAGCCGTCGTTGATTGAGGCAATATCCCTGAGCAGGAGCTGTGAGCCGTCCTCAGTGGTCAGGATGGGCAGAGTGCCGAAGTCCCGGCCGAGTTCACGACGTTCCTTCATCCGCAGCTGGACCTGGCCGGAAGTTGCCTTGATGGTGCCGCCGGGCAGGTCAAGGGAACCCTGCCGGATACGGGCGGCAACCTCCTGCAGGCTGAGGTTGTAGCTCCGCAGGGTGTTCTGGTCAATCTCAATCGAGATTTCCAGTGGCCGAGCCCCAATCAGGCCGACCTGGGTGATCTGCGGATCCTGCAGCAACTGGTCACGAACCCGTTCCGCCGTTTCCCGCAGCACCGGTCGGGAAAGATCGCCATATACAATAAGGCTGATCACCGATCGGCGGTGCATGGGGACGGAGACCACCGGTTGCTCCGCCTCTTCGGGAAAGGAGGTGATTCGGTCAACTTCACTTTTTATATCAAGGGTCAGCTGCTGCAGATCCGTGCCCTGGAGGGCCTCCACCCGGACCAGTCCACTGCCTTCTCTTGCCGAGCTCCAGACCTCACGGATACCATCCAGGCTGCTGATGGCCTCTTCCACCGGTAGGATGATGCCATCGGCCACCTCTTCCGGACTTGCACCGGGGTAGGC
>CAZPXI010000333.1:0-3278 GCA_964590715.1 uncultured Desulfobulbus sp. | reverse complement strand
TCGACAGCCCGTCCGTCCTGCGGTTGATTATCATCACCATTGGTCTTTCCATTCTTATCCGTGAAGTTGCCCTCCATATCTGGGGTGAATCCATTCGCTCACTGCCCTATTTTGTCGGCAACGAGATCACGACTATCACCATCGGCTCGGTGCGAATTTCACCACAGGTTCTGTGGGTGATAGGGGTCTGCGGAATCATGGTGCTGGCATTAAATCTGTTTTTTAAGGTGACCCCGATCGGCCGTGAGATGCGGGCCTGTTCATCCAACCGGACGGCGGCCATTCTCTGCGGAATCAATACCCGCAACATGGTGACTCTGTCCTTTATGCTCAGTGCCGGTATCGGGGCCCTGGCCGGATGCGTGATGTCGCCGATTACCTATACCCAGTACGATTCCGGCACCAGCCTGGCGATCAAGGGCTTCACGGTCGCTATTCTCGGCGGGCTTGGCAACTCCATGGGCGCGGTGGCCGCCGGTCTGCTGCTGGGAATCATTGAGGCCTATTCGGTGGCCGTGGTGCCGCTTGCCTTTCAGGATGCCATCTCCATTACTATTTTGCTGATTATTCTCTTTGTCCGGCCCCACGGTATTTTTGGTTCCAGCGCTGCCGCCCGGCTCAAGGAGTTTTGATCATGAATATGAAGACCAAAGATTCAAAACTCTTGAAAATCGGGCTGCTGGTTATTCTGGTTATCTCTATTCAGCTGTTGACAAAAATTACTGATACCCAGTTTTACCTGACTCAGCTGACTATGTCGGCCTACTATGCCCTGTTGGTGATAGGTCTTACCGTGGTCATGGGGTATGCCGGCCAGATTTCCCTTGGCCATGCCGGTTTCTTTGCCATCGGCGGCTACCTGTCGGCCGCCCTGACCACCCATAACCTGATTGCACTGCAGACGCATCCGCTGGTTGAAGGGCTTGGCTCGCTTGGGATGCTGGTCTCTGGGCAGGACCTGTATGGTGAACAACTGCTGGTCTTTGCCCCTTGGGCAGCCTGTATTATCGCTGTACTGACTGCGGCCGTCATAGCCTTTGTCCTCGGCATTCCGGTCTTGAAGCTCAAGGGGCATTATCTGGCCATGGCCACCTTGGGGTTCGGGATTATTATTTTTCGGATCGGGCTGGCTTCCGAATATTTTGGTGAGGCGGACGGCATCTCCGAGGTGCCCGGTTTAACGCTTATGCCGGCCATGGGGCCTTTGGGTTCCTTAAGTGTCAGCGGTGATTTCGGCCTTCGGGTGGAGAATTATTATGTTGCCTGGGGCCTGCTCTGTGTTGGTCTCTGGCTGCTGTTGAACCTGATAGATTCACGGGTCGGGCGGGCTCTGCGCGCCATTCACGGTTCTGAGGAGGCGGCCGAGGCCATCGGCGTTGATACGGCCCGTTTCAAGCTTAATGTCTTTGTCCTGTCCGCCGTATATGCTGCTGTTGCCGGGGTTTTCCTGACCCATTACAACGGAGGAATCGGTCCTTCCGAGGCCTCGGTCATGAAATCGGTTCGTTATGTGGCCCTGGTTGCCGTCGGCGGTATGGCGAACCTCTGGGGCACCCTGATCATGGGTGTGGGATTGACCTTTCTTTCCCTGCGCGGTGTGTTCGGGTCCTATGACGATGCAGTTTTTGGTGCTATACTGATCCTGGTGATGCTCTTTGCTCCGGACGGGATTTTGAGCCTCAATGTGAAAGCACTGTTTGCTAAGACGAGAATTAAGAATTAAGAATTAAGAATTGTTTTTCTGTTAAAATTGATGCTTGAACTGAAATCAGTCCATAAAAATTTCGGCGGTCTGCAGGCGGTGGGTGATGTGAGTTTTTCCGTGCCTGCCGGTTCCATCAAGGCGGTTATAGGCCCCAACGGTGCCGGGAAAACAACACTGTTTAACCTGATTGCCGGCAATTTGAATGTATCTTCCGGTAAGGTCATCTTTCAGGATCGGGAGATTGAGGGACTGAAACCCCATCAGGTGGCTGCCCTTGGTATGGCCAGAACCTTTCAGAACATAAAATTATTTCACGGCATGACCGCCCTGGAATCGGTCATGGTCGGGCGTCATGTCCGCAGCCGGGCCGGTTTTATTGCCGGTATGTTCCACACCCCGGCCACCTGGAAGGAAGAAAAGGACATTCGGGATAAATCCATGCAGTTGCTGAAACTGCTGGGAATTGCAGAATTTGCCGATACCGAGGCCACCAGTCTGGCCTTTGGCCAGCAGCGGGCGGTGGAGCTGGCCAGGGCTCTTGCCACGGAACCAAAGCTGTTGCTGCTTGATGAACCGGCGGCCGGTTTGAATATCTATGAGACCGCCGAGGTCGCCCGTTTGATCACCAGAATCCGTGACATGGGGATAACGGTGCTGCTGGTGGAGCACGATATGTCCCTGGTCATGGATATCTCCGATGAAATCGTAGTACTCAGTTTCGGACAGAAAATTGCAGAGGATGTACCGCTTGCCATTCAGCAGAATCCGGAGGTCATCAAAATTTATCTTGGCGAGGACGAAGAGGAGGCGGTGAGCTGAACCATGCTGAAAATTCGTAATCTGGACGCCGGCTATGGCAAGCTGCGGGTTCTTAAAAATATCTCCCTCCACGTGGATCCCGGTGAGATCGTGACCATGCTCGGGGCCAACGGGGCCGGAAAAACCACCCTGCTGGGCACCATAATCGGTCTGGTGCGTGCGGCGGCCGGTGAGATTGTTTTTCGTGATCAGGACTGTATCCGCCGGGCGGCACAGAAAATCGTGGCCTCCGGCTGCGTGCTGGTACCGGAGGGGCGACAGGTTTTTGCCACCATGACGGTGGAGGAAAATCTTATTCTCGGCGGCTACGTGCTGCAGAAGAAGAAGGGCAAGGCCGCGGTGTTAAAAGAACTGGGCCACCAGTATGAACTCTTTCCGGTCTTAAAGGAACGCAAACTGCAGCTGGCAGGAACGCTTTCCGGCGGCGAGCAGCAGATGCTGGCCATGGGCCGGGCGCTGATGTCCAGACCACGGCTGGTGATGATGGATGAACCTTCTACCGGGCTGGCGCCGCTGGTTGTCCGTGATATCTTTGGCGTGATTGCCCGCCTGCGGGACGAGGGCAGTACCGTTTTACTGGTGGAACAGAATGCCCGTGCCGCCCTTGGTATTGCCGATCGAGGCTACGTGCTTGAAACCGGAAAAATTATTGTCCAGGGGCCTGCTGAAGATCTGCTGGCCAACCGGGATGTGCAGCGAGCCTATCTGGGCCGTGAGAAAATTGAATAGGGATCAGGGACAAGGGATCAGGGAT
>CAZPXI010000332.1:0-3283 GCA_964590715.1 uncultured Desulfobulbus sp. | reverse complement strand
CTGCTTGCGGCCAAGTATGATACCGATGGCGTGATTGCCGTTAATTCGGCCCTGAAACTCAATAATCTCCAGGTCAGCTATATTGTCCCATCCCTGCATGCATTTAATGAGATGATAGCGCATCTGCATGCAAAAGGGATCAGGGAATGGATTGAAAATAACAGTGAAAATCCAACCGTCAACTACGCCAAACACCCGCTGGCCTCCGTCGCCCAGATGGAAAAGGTCATGACCAGGGTGGACAGAACACTGGAAAAGATCACCGAACCGATTCTGGTCCTGCAGGGTGATACCGATCCCATCGTCAATCCAAAAAGCGCCCAGCTCATCTACAGGCGGGTTCGTTCACCGATGAAAAAACTGGTCCTGCTGCCCCGGGATAATCACATTATCGTTACCGGCGAGGGCAGCGAAGAGGTCTTTGAAAGTGTACATCGGTTTATCGGTGATGTCTTAAAGAGGAATTCATGAACAACCCTACGCTCCAGCCCATTGATGCCCGTAAACGGTTCAAGGTCAAGGGAAAAGAATTTGAATATTATTCGATTCAAACCCTGCAGGAGCACGGTTTTGACCCGGTCGACCATCTGCCGTTCTCCATCCGCATCCTGCTTGAAAACCTGCTGCGCCATGTCGACACCGATATGGTGCGCGAGGAGGATCTTGCCAACCTGGCGGCCTGGCGGCCCGGCATGGAAGAACCTGCCTCCATTCCTTTTCTGCCCGGCCGGGTCATTCTCCAGGATTTTACCGGGGTGCCGGCCCTGGTCGATCTGGCGGCTCTGCGGACGGCCGTTGCCCGTCACGGCGGCGATCCGGAACAGGTAAATCCCTTTATCCCCGCCGACCTCATTATCGACCACTCGGTCCAGGTCGACCGGTTCGGTAATAAAGATGCCCTGGCCTATAATGTCCGGCTGGAGCTGGAACGCAACCGGGAACGCTACACCATGCTCCACTGGGGAGAGAAGGCCTTTACAAACTTTCGGGTCGTGCCGCCGGGCACCGGGATTGTCCATCAGGTCAATCTGGAGTATCTGGCCTCGGTGGTTCAGACCAGCGAACAGGGCATGGTTGCCTACCCCGATACCGTACTCGGCACCGACTCGCACACCACCATGATCAACGGACTCGGCGTGCTTGGCTGGGGGGTGGGCGGAATTGAAGCGGAGGCGGTTCTTCTTGGACAGCCGTATTCCCTGCAGATTCCGGAGGTTGCAGGGGTCAGGCTGATCGGCCGACTCAGGGAAGGGGTCACCGCAACCGATCTGGTCCTCACCATAACCCAGTTCCTGCGCAAAAAAGGGGTGGTCGGCCGGTTTGTCGAATTCTTCGGCCCCGGTCTGAACGCACTCAGCCTGCCGGATCGGGCGACCATAGCCAATATGGCCCCGGAATACGGCGCCACCATGGGATTTTTCCCGGTGGACCGGGAAACGCTGCGCTATCTCCGCGCCAGCGGCAGGGACGCGCGTCAGGTGGCTCTGGTCGAGCAGTACTGCAAAAAACAAAAACTCTTTGTCTCCGAGAAGACCCCGGAACCGGAATACAGTTCAACTTGGGATGTACACCTTGATCAGGTCGAACCAAGCCTTGCGGGGCCGAGAAAACCCCAGCAACGGATTGCACTCTCGGACATGAGCGATGCCTTTAAGACCCGGTTGACCGATAATAAGATAAAGCAGAAAACGGAAACACCGGATGCTGACGGCTGTGAATACTGGGACGATGAGGGCGGTTCCTGTCAACTTGTGCAGCCGCAATGGACTTGTCCCCTTGAGCCGGGACAGGAAGGAACACGAGAGGGCTGTTTTGACCTCGACGGTGAGCAGGTGCATATCAGAGACGGCTCGGTGGTTATTGCCGCCATTACCAGCTGTACCAACACCTCCAACCCTGCGGTCATGATCGGGGCCGGACTGCTGGCCCGCAACGCCGTGGAACGTGGCCTGCAGGTAAAGCCGTGGGTGAAAACCAGCATGGCGCCCGGCTCCAGGGTCGTCAGCAGATATCTTGAAAAGACAGGACTCATGACGCCGCTTGAATCCCTGGGCTTTCACATCGTCGGCTACGGCTGTACCACCTGCATCGGCAACAGCGGCCCCCTGAACCCGGAAATTGCCTCAATCATCAAAGAGAAACAGCTGCTGACCGCTTCAGTGCTGAGCGGAAACCGCAACTTCGAGGCCCGCATTCACCCCCTTGTCCGTGCCAATTACCTGTGCTCGCCTGAGCTCGTAGTTGCCTACGCCCTGGCCGGAACCGTCACCATGGACTTTGAAAACGAACCTCTGGGAATAAGCGTGGATGGAATTCCGGTGTATCTTCGTGATATCCGGCCAAACGATGAGGAGATCAGTGCCCTTCTTGCCGAAACGGTGACCCCGGAGCTGTTTACCTCAAGCTATGCCGATGTTTTTTCCGGCAATGCGAGCTGGAACGCAATGCAGGTTCCCGGCAGCAGCCTGTTTGATTGGCAGACCGACTCTTCCTACATCAGGGAACCGCCGTTTTTCAAGAAATTCCCCCACGAGCCAAAGCCGGTGGCCGACATAGAGCAGGCTGCAATTCTTGCTGTTTTCGGGGATACGATCACCACCGACCACATTTCACCTGCCGGAGCGATCCCGGTGGACAGCCCGGCCGGAATCTACCTCCAGGAACTTGGCATTGCCCCGGGCGACTTCAACAGTTACGGATCACGACGCGGCAATCACCAGGTCATGATGCGGGGTACCTTTGCCAATATCAGGATCCGGAACCAAATGGTGGACCAAGAGGGCGGTTTCACCCGTTGTATGCCGGACGGCGAATTGATGACCATTTTTGATGCGGCCATGCAATACCGGGAGCAGGGCAGGGGGCTGGTTATTCTGGCCGGTGAGGATTACGGCACCGGCAGTTCACGCGACTGGGCGGCCAAGGGAACCCTGCTGCTCGGGGTGAGGGCGGTCTTTGCCAAATCCTTTGAACGGATTCACCGGAGCAACCTTGTCGGCATGGGAGTGCTGCCGCTTCAGTTTGAATCGGGAGAGGACGCCGCCACGCTCGGCATTGACGGCAGCCAGACCATCACCATTCAGGGGCTTGACAGCGAATTGACACCGGGCGGCCGGGTCACTGTTCAGGTTGGGCAAAAAGATGATACGCAGCTGGCAGCCACGTTTTCGGCAACCGTGCGCCTCGACAATCAGGTGGAAGTGGAATACTACCGCCATGGCGGTATCCTGCACAAGGTCCTTCGGCAAATCCTGGCGCAGGAGAGGAGAAAAAAAACGGATCC
>CAZPXI010000331.1:0-3290 GCA_964590715.1 uncultured Desulfobulbus sp. | reverse complement strand
AAAATGATATTTTTCTCTTGAAATCAAATTCCAATCATGATAGACAGGCGTAATGCATGAATCATCATTCATTTTCTTTTAAAGGTAAATCGACAATTTCGGACTGTAATGCAACTGATTGAAGCTCTCAAAAAGAAGAAAAAAAAGATTTTGTCAACCTGGGTTGACAGGACTCTTGATAGTTATGTTTCGTCAGGATTTTTTAAGAGGGCTCAAGATAAATTTGCCAATCCTGTGGGAGCAAATATTCGTGAAGGGTTGAGCAAATTGTATGACCTGCTGCTTTGCAAAGCGGATCAAAAAGAAATGATGGATCCCCTGGATCAGGTTATCCGGATTCGTGCGGTTCAGGATTTTACTCCGGCGCAGGCGGTTGCGCCAATATTAGAGCTCAAGTGGGTGGTCAAGCAGGTTTTTACTGCTGATAAAGAGTTACGACCGCTTCTGATTGAGCTTGATTCTTTCGACTGTGATGTTGACCGAGCTGCACTGGCAGCTTTTGATATTTATACGGCATGCCGGGAACAGTTGTATCAAAACCGGATAAGTGAGTTGAAAAGCGGCAGATATATTCTGACCGATTCAGGATGTGCATCGGCACTGGATCGGCAGGGACAACAGCATATATCTAAGCTCCAGTAGCTGTATAAGTGGTCTGGCGGCAGGCAGTGCAACAGAATATGCATTGAGCTGAGGAGGCTCTGGCATATTTTACCGCATTCTCAATATGTTATCGTTTAACTTGAAGCGAGGGAGTGATCAATGAAGTACACCTTCCCGTTGGCGGCAGTCGTTGCCATGGTGTTGATTGCGTGGATTGGGGCAAGCATCCCTGGGATGCAATACTTTTTTGGTATTGCTGTTCCTTATGTGGCTATGGCCCTGTTTCTCGGAGGTTTTTGCTACCGTGTCATTCAGTGGGCAAAATCACCGGTACCATTTAAAATTCCAACGACCTGCGGCCAGCAGTATTCGCTGCCCTGGATAAAGCAGGACAAGCTTGAGTCGCCGGTAAACACCTCTCAGGTCGTTGCCAGAATGTTTCTGGAGATCGTTCTTTTCCGATCTCTCTGGCGGAATACCAAATCAACCATTCATGACGGACCCAAATTGACCTATGAGTCAAGCCGGTGGCTGTGGTTGTTCGGTCTCCTTTTTCACTACAGCTTCCTGGTGATCGTCCTGCGCCACATGCGATTGTTTCTTGATCCGGTCCCGGGTGCAATTGGTGCCCTTGAGTTCATGGATGGAATTCTCCAGATTGGTGCTCCGACCATGTATCTGACCGATGCCACCATTCTTCTGGGCCTTCTGCTGCTCTTTGGTCGTCGTCTGGTCAATCGGCAGGTTCGGTATATTTCACTGGCAAATGACTATTTCCCTCTCTTTCTTATCTTTGCCATTGCCACCACCGGAATACTGATGCGCTTTTTTCTTCGCACAGATAATATTGACATAATAGCCATCAAGAGACTTGCCGTCGGACTGGTTACCTTCCAGCCAGTCATTAGTGCGGATATTGGAGTTATTTTTTATGTCCATCTCTTTCTTGTCAGTGTACTGCTTGCCTACTTTCCATTTTCCAAGTTGATGCACATGGGCGGCGTCTTTCTCAGCCCGACCAGAAATATGGCCAATGATAGTCGTATGCACCGTCATATCAATCCCTGGAATCCTGATATTAAGCCGCATTCCTACGCAGGTTATGAAGATGAGTTCCGTGAAGATATGGTCGAGCAGGGAATCCCGGTGGAAAAACCGCTTCCCGAAAAGGTTGATGACTAACGATTGCAAACCATCAAGAGGATAAGGATAGAGCAATGGCAGTTGTAAAGGTAGATAAATTAGCACGGAGTGTGGCTGAAGGGCCCTCGCTGATGACCGGCTCCAATCCGACGAAAAATTGGATGGATGTACCGGTGGTATTTAAGCCGGGTAATTATGCCTATACCACCAAACCTGAAAAGCTTGAGTATCTGAATAGCCAGCCGGGCGTCAGTTTTCCGAATGCCAGGGTATGGAATCCGGAAGATGAAGACTGGAAACTTCCTGAAAACTGGAAAGAAATCATCATCAACGGGCTGGCGGAGAGACTCGGAAAATTCCGGTCCTTGAAAATCTTTATGGACTGTTGTGTTCGTTGTGGTGCCTGTGCCGATAAATGTCATTTTTTCCTCGGTACCGGTGACCCTAAAAATATGCCTGTGCTCAGAGCGGAGCTTCTCCGGTCCGTTTACCGGCAGGAGTTTACCCTTGCAGGCAAACTGCTCGGTAAGATGGCCGGTGGCCGAGAAATGACCACCGGCATTATTAAAGAATGGTTCATGTACGCCTACCAGTGTACGGAATGTCGCCGCTGTTCAGTCTTCTGTCCCTACGGTATCGATACCGCTGAAATCACCATGATGCTGCGTGAACTGTTGCATTTGGTCGGTTGTGGTATCAACTGGGCGATGGAGCCGGTTGCCAACTCTAACCGAACCGGTAACCATATGGGGCTGACCCCGCAGGCCTTCAAAGGGAATGTAGAATTCCTCTGTGAGGATATCGAAAATCTGACCGGGATTCATATTGAACCTAGTTTTAACCGTAAGGGCGCGGAAATTTTATTTATAACCCCATCTGCAGATGTCTTTGCAGAGCCGGGCCTGTTTACCTGTATGGGCTACCTGTTGCTCTTTGAAGCAATCGGTCTCGATTATACCTGGTCCACCTATGCCTCCGAGGGTGGAAACTTTGGTCTCTTCACCTCTAACGAGATGATGAAGAAACTCAACGCCAAAATGTATGCCGAGGCCAAACGACTTGGTGTTAAATGGATCCTTGGCGGTGAGTGCGGGCACATGTGGCGTGTGGTTCACCAGTACATGGATACTATGAACGGACCGGCGGATTTCCTTGAAGTTCCGAAGTCACCCCTCACCGGGACGGTCTTTGATAATGCGGCTTCAACCAAAATGGTTCACATCTCGGAGTTCACGGCCGACCTCATCAAGCAGGGAAAACTTAAATTTGATAAGAGTAGAAACAGTCATGTTAAGGCGACTTGGCATGATTCATGTAATACCGCTCGTGGTATGGGACTGCTTGAGGAACCCCGATATATTCTTGACCATGTGGTTGATGGCTGGGTTGAGATGCCGGAAAATACCATCCGCGAAAAAACATTCTGCTGCGGTTCCGGTACCGCGCTTAATACAGACGAAATTATGGAACTGCGGATGCGTGCTGGTCTGCCGCGTGCCAACGCCGTCCGTTACGTTGCAGACAAACATGCAGTGAATACACTG
>CAZPXI010000330.1:0-3305 GCA_964590715.1 uncultured Desulfobulbus sp. | reverse complement strand
AGAATATCTGCAGGAGCAGAGGGAGATTTCTGAAGGTCTCAATGTAGACCGCAGCAATCTTTGAAACGAGCCAGTTGGAAGACAGCCGGGCGACACCGACAATAAATCCCAGGATGGTGGCGCAGATGATACCGAGTACCGAGACCAGGACCGTATTGAGCAGGCCGACGACAAAGGTCCGGCCATATGTGCTGTTTTCCGTATAGGGGATCAGGTGCTGGATAATACCGAAACCGGCCTTTTGTTTGAGAAAGGAGAAGCCGGTGGCTATACCGCGTTGCTCGAGATTATGCACTGTGTTGTTGGCTATATAGGCAAAAAAGCCGACAACGGCACAGATCAGCAGTGCCTGGAACAACAAGGCCCGATTACGGGCATTGTTCCACCAGGCGGTTTTCGGAATGGGTTTCTCGGTCGGGGTCATACACTCCTACTTCGTCTCAAAAGCCGACATGGCAGGGTAAGTACTTGATACCGATTGTGTCCGGAGCCTGCTCTAGACAGGGGGAGCGTATCTCGGTAGTGTAAACGGTTTGTGTATACATCAGAGTCCTGTTTTTTTCACATTCCGGAACATGCTCCGATCGGTGAAAAAAACAAAGAGCGCCCCATAAGGAAACGCTCTTTGTCTGCGTAATCAGCGGATACCGAATTAACGGATGGGCGGGGCATACTGGATGCCGCCTTTACTCCACAGGGCGTTCAGGCCACGTTTAATCTTCAGGGGTGAGTCCATACCTACGTTACGTTCAAAGATTTCGCCGTAGTTACCCACCTGTTTGATGATCTGGTAGGCCCAGTCGTCGGCAAGGCCAAGACTTTTCCCTTTGATTCCTTCCAGCCCCAGGAGGCGGCGGATGCCGGGATTATCGGATTTTTTCATTTCATCGATATTTTTAGAAGTCACGCCCATGTCCTCGGCATTGACCATGGCAAAAAACGACCAGCGGACAATATTGAACCAGCCGTCATCACCCTGGCGGACAACCGGACCCAGGGGCTCCTTGGAGATAATTTCCGGCAGCAGAATCGCATCATCGGGATTGGGCAGATGAGTGCGCAGGCCGTAAAGCTGGGATTGATCGGAGGTCAAGACGTCACAGCGGCCGGCCTCAAAGCCTTTAATGGTCTGGTCATGGGAATCAAAAACAACCGGTTGATACTTCATCTTGTTCTGGGTGAAGTAATCGGCCAGGTTTAATTCCGTTGTTGTGCCGGCCTGGATACATATCGCTGCACCGTCAAGCTCTTTGGCACTCTTAACGCCGAGTTTTTTGGAAACCATGAAGCCCTGGCCGTCATAGTAGTTTACGCCGGCAAAGTTCAGGCCCAGCGATGTGTCACGGGTCAGGGTCCAGGTGGTACCACGAACCAGAACATCAATCTCGCCGGACTGCAGAGCTGTGAAACGTTCTTTGGCGTTCAATGGGATGTATTTTATTTTTGTTGCATCACCGAGAACGGCGGCAGCTATCGCTTTACAGCCGTCAACATCCAGCCCCTTCCAGTTGCCCTTTTCATCGGTTGCGGAAAAGCCCGGCAGACCGGTGGAAACACCACACTCTAGTTCACCGCGTTTCTGCACCTCTTCCAGGGTAGATGCTGCGGCCAGTGAGGCGGAAATCATCAAAAAGACGGCCACCATGACAAAGGATAGCTTTTTCATACGTTCTCCTTATACAAAATTATTTTATTTCGACAGGTTACCATTAAGAAAATAATGGTAGTTTCCCAAGACCCGGGTATAGTAACAGATAGAGGAAAAAAGTCTACTCTGTTTTTTATATAAATATGAAAGATTATTTTTCTCTCTTTCTGCTGCGTTCTTGATCATTAATCACCTCTTGTGTATGTAAAAGAGATGGGAAAACGAGAAAATACCAACAATAGACCTGTCGTTCTGATAGCGGATGACAATCGGGTCATTATTAAATTGCTTGGTGAAGTTCTCAGTAAAGAGGGATATCGGGTCGCCGAAGTTCACGACGGTAAGGCCGTCCTCAATTCTATTCCTTCCCTGCAGCCTGATCTTATCCTGCTGGATGTCGATATGCCGATAATGTCCGGTTTTGAAGTCTGTCGGAAGTTGAAACAGGATCCACGTTCTGCCGACATCCCGGTCCTCTTTGTCACCTCCAGAAACGATAAAAAGGATATTCTGGCCGGTTTTGCAGCCGGCGGTCAGGATTATGTGGTCAAACCCTCGACCAGGGCCGAGCTGCTGGCCAGAGTTCAGACCCACCTTGCTCTTCGCCGGGCCCAGCAGAAACTCAAGGCCAGTGAAGCCAGATATCGTGAACTTTCCCTGCGTGACGATCTGACTGATTTCTACAATACCCGTTACCTGTACCAGACCCTGCAGGGCCAGCTGGATATGCACCGCAGTAGACCTTTGTCCGTTGTATTTATGGATATCGACGACTTCAAACGGGTGGTGGATACCTATGGTCATCTCAACGGATCCCGCACCATTGCCGAACTTGCCGATGTGGTTCGCTGCGTTCTGCCCGACGGCTGTTACGGGGTCAGCTACGGCGGCGATGAGTTTGTTATCGTTCTTCCCGGTCATGATCATGGCCAAGCCATGCTGGTGGCGGAGCAGATCCGTAAAGCCATAGAAGCGACAAGTTTTCTTACCCTCATGGATCTGGCGATTCATATCACGGTCAGCTGTGGTGTCGCCACCTTCCCGCAGGATGCCCAGACCCTGACCGAATTGCTGGCCAGCGCGGATCATGCCCTTTTTGAAATAAAAAAACAGGGTAAAAACGCTGTCGGCAGTTTTTTGTAACCATGGCGCCCCGTTCCGTTGTACCCACAAGCCGGTTGCTGGCTCTGAATGTCCTCTGCCGCTGGCATGAGTTACATGCTCCGATTGATGGAATTTTTGATCAGGTCGTCGGGGCCAATCACCTTGACCAGAGGGATCTGCAGCTGGCAAATGCACTCGTTTTCGGGGTGTTACGCCGGCAGCAATATCTGGATTATATCTTAAGCAGGTTTGCCAGACATCCTCTGCGCAAGATGAAACCGCGCACCCTTTTTGCCTTGCGGATCGGTCTGTTTCAGCTGCTCCTGATGGACCGTATTCCGGAATCCGCAGCCGTCAACGAAACCGTCAATGCCTTTAAAGCCGTTCGCCGGCCCAAGTGGCTGGTCAGCTTTGTTCATGGCGTTCTCCGTAACGTGGCCCGTAAGAAAAATGAGCTGCCCGCACCACAGTCGGCCGTCATAAATGGTCAGCCGATCTTGAACCATCCGGACTGGCTCCTCAGAAGGTGGCGGCAGCGTTTCGGCCCGGAAAA
>CAZPXI010000329.1:0-3306 GCA_964590715.1 uncultured Desulfobulbus sp. | reverse complement strand
GGGAGGTTCGCTACCGCTGCTTCCTCCCGGACCTGACGGAGTTTGCGATTCCCTGTTGCGCAGGACCCGGCTATCACACTTAAATTCTGACTGGCGGAGAGGGTGAGATTCGAACTCACGGTACTTGCGTACACACGCGTTCCAGGCGTGCACCTTAAGCCACTCGGTCACCTCTCCGAAATATATGAGGACAGAAGGCAGGTATTTCTGCACTACCGATTTCTCAGGGCCTCTATGTAAACGGTGTTGCACATTTTGACAACAGAAAAATACCCTTATCTTCGCTTTTGAAAAAATTCTTTGAGAATGAGGGCGCATTTATCGGCCAATATTCCTCCACTGATCGCAAAACCATGGTTGAGTCTGCCGTCCCGGCCTATCTGATATTTTGACACCACGCCTCCTCCTTTTGGATCGGTCGCCCCAAAGACAAGCCGCTCTATCCGGGCATGGATCATGGCGGCAGCGCACATGGGACAGGGCTCAAGGGTTACATACAGAGTGGTTCCCGGCAACCGATAGTTCCCCAGCTCTCCGGCCGCCATTCGAAGCGCCCTGATTTCGGCATGGCCCACCGGATCACCGGCTGCGATCAGGTTATTACCGGCCCTTGCGATAATCTCATCATCCAATACCAGTACGGCACCAACAGGGACTTCACCCAGATCCGCAGCATGTCGGGCCTCGGCAAGGGCAAGTGCCATTATTTTTTCATCCTGTTTTGGACTGATCAACATATTGTTTTTTCGTTCTATTTTTTAAAGAGAAAGAAGAATTTCCAGGTTTCCGTAAAATTAATCGCACAAAAAGGCGATATCACTTTGCATTCTTCCTAAAAACACATATAATTACAAAAAAGGCATTGAGGTGACGAATTTGAAACAAAACCCTTACATGGACCCTATGAAAAATACAAAGCTTTCCGTGCTGGCCTACGAATGGCTTCCCGACAGCAAACAAAATATAAACGAAGCCCTGGCGGAATCATCGGACATCATCTTTCACAACGACCCGAAATCGTTTCAACGGGAGATGACCAAGAAGCAATATGACGTTATTTTTATGAACGTCAAGCCAAACAATTCGTCCACCTTTACCCTACTTGAACAGACTCACAGCCAGACCCCGTATACTCCGATTATCATCACCAGTAAATCGGAAAAGGCCGAACTGATTGTGCAGGCAATCAAACTCGGCGCCTATGATTTCATAGCCAAACCCTTTTCTCCCACCCGAATCCAACTCGTGGTGCAGAAGGCCCTCAAACAAAGGGAGCTGCAGAACGAAATTGATTACCTGCGCCGCAAACAGGATATCATCTACGATTTCGATTCCATTGTCGCAGAAAGCTCCTCATTTAAAAAAGTCATTACCAGCCTGAGAAGGTTTGCCGGCACCGATTCAACCATTCTGATCACCGGCGACACCGGAACCGGCAAGAGCTTTCTTTCCGGGTCCATCCATCACAATTCACCCCGTCATAATAAACCCTTTATCAAGATCAACTGTGCTAACATCCCGGAAGCACTGCTGGAGAGCGAACTGTTCGGCCACGAAAAAGGCTCCTTTACCGGGGCTGACAAACAGCGGATCGGACGCTTTGAACAGGCCAACGGCGGCACCATCTTTCTCGACGAAATCGGCGAGATTTCCATGGAGATCCAGACCAAACTCCTGCGGGTTCTTGAGGAAAAATCATTTGAACGGGTAGGCGGCAACAAGACCATTAAGGTTGACGTCCGGGTTATCGCCGCCACCAACAAAGACCTGTCCCGGCAGATCAGGGACGGCAAGTTTCGTGAAGATCTCTTTTACCGGATCAATGTCCTGCCCATAAAGCTGCCTGCCCTCAAAGAACGGGCGCTTTGCATCGAACCACTTGCCATGCGGCTGCTCGACAAATCCGGCGTGGCTCTAAAGAAAAAGATCAACGGCTTTACCGACGATTCCATTGCCATTATCAAAAGTTACCACTGGCCCGGCAACATCCGACAGTTGGCCAACACCATAGAGCGGGCGGTCATCCTCGAGGACAGCGAACGGGTCACCACCGATTCCATCCAGATCCCGGATTACCACACTCCCGGACACAGTTCAACCGCCACCCAGGTCGAGCCCTTGGAAACCCATGAGAAGGAACTCATCCTGCGCGCACTTGAGGAGAGCCTGTGGGTCCAGAAGAACGCGGCCAAGCGACTGGGCATCAGCCCAAGGGCGCTGAACTACAAGATCAATAAGTTCAGCATCACCCACCCCAACTGGCGCAGAAACAAGTAAATAATTACCGGATTCAAGCCCGTTGGACGGTTCGCACTTTTCCCCTGTACTCCGCCATGGTGTACAGGGGTTGTTGAATCCCCTGCAAACCTGTAGGCGTCATGATTAAACGGCTGCCGACGAACCCACGATGGATCTTAACATCCTGCTGCATGCCCTGACGAGTTATTTCGTCATCATGGACCCCATCGGCACGGCAGTGCTTTTCCATGCTCTGACCGATGGCACCGACCGGACATATGCACGGCGCATGGCCCTGCGTGCCGTGTTCATCTCAACAATCATTGTCCTGCTCTTTGGTTTCTTTGGCGAACAGATTCTTACCAACCTCGGCATCAGCATTGCCTCACTGCGCGTAGCCGGAGGCCTGCTCCTTTTCTACACTTCCTTTGGAATGATTACCCGCGGCCGGCAGGAAGAGCACAAGGCGGACCTGCAGGTCGACATTTCGGTGTACCCCCTTTCCATCCCCCTGATCGCCGGTCCCGGCTGCCTGACCCTGACCATCCTCCTCTTTGCCGAGCGTACCCGGCCCGGGGCAACTACGGCCCTGATTCTAGCCGTGCTGCTGAGCTATCTTGTAACCCTTGGCTGCCTGCTCTCATCAAGGTATATCCGACGGATTATCGGCCGGACCGGTGACGATATCCTTCGCCGGCTGCTCGGAGTTATCCTGGCTGCACTGGCAATCCAGTTTATCGCCGACGGCATTCGCCAGCTTGCCGCATCTTGATTTTTTGCAAACCTGGCATTTACAGTGGCCCGTTAATCCTCTTTGCTGCAGGTTGGAGAAAACCTGCCTTCAGGGTTGTCCGAAAACAATATCCCGGCCCCATATTGCGTAGCCGACGGTACCGATCAATCCAAAGGCAAATGCTGTAAGAAAATTGGCGGCGGGATCTATCATCCAGAGAAAGGCACCGCCGAAGGCAGCAAGAGCAACCACCATATCACGCAACATATAATACAACCCGAACACCGCAGCCTTGCGATTTTCAGGAGCCAGATCCATGATCAGGGCTTTTCTGG
>CAZPXI010000328.1:0-3307 GCA_964590715.1 uncultured Desulfobulbus sp. | reverse complement strand
CCCGGCTCCATGTCCATCATCGCCCTCCATGTTGCCGCTGAATTCACCGCCGGTCTTGCGGCAGCCGGTGCCCTGCTCGCCGATGGAACCATGAACAGCCGGGAAATTATCCTCGCCCTGCTGGTCGGCAACATCCTCTCCTCACCAATCCGCGCCTTTCGCCATCAATTCCCCTATTACGCCGGAATATTCAAACCGGCTCTAGCCCTGCAGCTTATTCTTTTCAGCCAGAGTTTTCGACTCTTCAGTGTTGTAACGATAACCCTTCTCTATCTGTTTTTTTTCTAGAAACAATGCGTTTTCCCAGGTACCATTTCGATTCGGCAACCACGAATTACCTGTGCAACATGTTGGTTAACAGTTGTTTTTTTTCATCATTTCATCTAATAAGAGAGTGAGTACATTGCAGCTGTTTACGAAAAAAAAGAAGAACTAAGGCCCCGGACGGGGCATTGATGCGATGTTCCCCCACTTTTCCTAAAGGAGGGCTGGATATGGAAAGAAAGATACTTGTTGCCATTGATGGTTCAGTCTACAGTTCCAACAGTCTCGACTATCTGATCCGTCTCTTTCATCATGATGCAGACATCGCGATTCATCTGCTTGCCGTAGTTTCATCAGCCGGCAGCGACCAGAACTGGATGTTCGACGTCGACCCGTTGCGGGAACAATCAGCGGCCTCGGACAGAAAAACCCGTACCGCCTACAGGTATCTCCAAGATGCCAAGCAAAGGCTTGTCCGTAACGGATTTTCTGAAGAACAGATCAGTTATCAGGCGGAGATGAGCAGGGCCAATATTTCTACCGCCATTCACCATACCGCCAATCATGGTCAATTCGACGCTCTGCTGATCGGACGCAGAGGCATGGGCAAAGTGGGCGAGATGTTCTTCGGCAGCGTCTCCTCCTGGCTGCTGGATAAATGCCATGAAGTTCCTCTCTGGATTATCGATGGCGAAGTCTCGTCGACCCGATTTCTGCTGGCTGTACATTCCATACCTGAATCTCTCATGGCGGCCGATCACCTGGCCTTCATCATGCAGGCGGACAGCACATCCGAAATCCTTCTGTATCACTCGACCCCGCTGTTCGGCGGCAAAAGCTGTCCATGCGCGGAAGAAGAATTTCATCAACAGTGGGGAAAGGCCTGGTGTACGGAACATCTTGACCTGGAGAACTATCTCTTCCACGCCCATGCCCAGGTCCTCATGGAAGGGGGTGTTGCAAAAAAACGTATTACCCAGCTTCCCATGCGCCGGGACATTGACGCCGGCCGCGATCTTCTCCGACAGGCAAAAAAACATCACTGCGGGACGATTGTTCTAGGCAGACGAGGCCGTGATGTCGGCAAAGGTATGTTCGGCGGGGTATCCGACAGAACCATGCAGTATGCCCAGGATATCGCCATCTGGCTTGTCGGATAACCCCGGTCTCATTTTTTCGGTTCCGACTCAATAACCAAAGTCGCCGCCTTTTTCCCCTGAAGATACCTGTGAGCAAAGGTATCTATCTGCTCCCTGGTGATTGAAGAGAAATCGGCCTGCAGGGTCGTCGGCCATTGCAGTTGCTGCGGGTGGCGGGCTGAGAGGGCAAGCACCGACTCCAGCCAGTAGCGGTTGGTGCGCTGCAGATCCCTGATTGATGTTTCAATGGGCGCAATATTTCTCTGCAGTTCTTCCGCAGTTACCCCCTGACGGGCAAGTTCTTCGGCAATATCCCTTATTGTTTCGCGGACCTTCCCGACCAGTAACGGATCAACAGTCAACAGACAGCGCAGAACACCAAAACCTGCATCTACCCTGCTTGAAAGGTTGTAGGCTACCGGCGAATAGGTGGCACCAAGCTCTTCACGGATTGTCCGGCGCAACCGGTCTTCGAGCACCGAGGCCAGTACGCTCAGTCGCCGGGTGCGTGAAATATCCCAAAAATCATCTGTAGGCCAGCCGACCGCAACCACGGCTTTGTCGACATCCGACGGCACGGAGACAACCTTCTGCCTGCCGACGGGAAAAACCACCGGTGCCCTCTTTTCAGGAGCAGCATACTGCCCCTGCCGGGAACCAAAATATCTGCGTACAAGCTCAACCACCTTTTCCGGCTCCACATCACCGACCACGGACACCTCAAGCTGTGCATGGGCAAAGGAATTTTCCAACCATCTGCGCACCTGTTCAAGTCGGAGCTTCATAAAAACATCTTCCGGAGGAAAGCCGTACCGCGGGTTGCCGCCGGCAAAAAAACGGTCGCCCTGGAGCTGCAACGTCCCTTCCACCGAGTTCTGCATGGCAGCATACATCTGGCCGAAGCGCTCCATACTGCGGGTATAGGCATCGGGCCGGAAAGCCGGATCGCTCAAGGTGGTATACACCAGTTGCAGCATCAACTCCAGTTCGCTGCTGAGTCCCTTTCCGTTGAAGACAAAACTCTCCGGACCCACGGAAAAATCGACCCGTCCGTTTCGACCGGCAAGGGCCGCTTCAAGCTGCTCACGGGTCATCCGTCCGACCCCGCTCTCGTGGATAACAGCCGTTGCCAGCTTCCCCAGGCCCGGCACAGGTTCCGACAGCAGGCCGTTACCGAAATTCACCGACAGCAGCACTTCCTGATCCTTAAAGTCGGTTTTTTTGACATTGATACGCAGGCCATTGGCAAGAACAGTGGTTACGGCATCAATGTCTTTATGCCCAATAACCTGTTGAACCGAACCGGATTGCTCCGGCGGGGCAAGATACGGAAAATCCGTTGTCTCCGCCTGTTTCCAGGCTGCCACGGCCTCCCGGTTTGAGTTCGCCCAGACCCGCCTTATACGCTCTTCAGGTGAAGAACCAGAACCGCGCAGGTCAGCGGTGCCGGCAACCTCGACAAGCCGTCTTGCGCCCTTCCATACCCCTTGCAGGGCCCCTTCAATATCGGTAGCCGACATTTCCGACAACATCCTGCCGTACAACTCTTTTTCCTGAAGTGGTGAGAGCACTACTTCATTCGAGTTGAGTTTTCGTATGATCTCCATGGCCAGCTTGCTGCTGTCCTTGCTCGGGGCGGTCTGTACATTTTTTTCCAGATCGGCATTGATCTCCCGTTTAACCCGTTCCAGTTCCGAGTCGGTCACACCATACTTCAAAATCTGACGCAGCGTCTGCTCCAGAAGCGAAAGGCCTTGCTGCCATTTATCGGCCCCGGCCTGCGCACTCAACCCGAAGTATCCGAAATGTTGCACAAAAGTCCCGGCATATACCCGCGCCTTGGTCAGAGGGCTGTTACCGGTGTTGACCAGATGCTGCAGGCGGTTATCAAGCAGAGAGGCGGC